>NZ_JAVYSZ010000014.1:0-38104 GCF_038728925.1 Acidiplasma sp. | reverse complement strand
CCATGCATGTGTATTGCAACTTTTTATTTAACCTTGATGAAAAGTATTCATTAATGTTTATTATATATACATAATATATTTAAATAAATTATCCGCCACACAATAAATTTTTAATATAAATGAATGATAATTTACTGATTAAAATGTTTAAAAATATAGGAATTATAGGAGCAGGTGCAATGGGATCTGCCATAGCCGAGGTGTTTGCATACAATGAATTTAATGTGGTTTTAAAGGATGTTAATATGGATTTTGCCACAAGGGGCCTTAAGCACATAGAAAAAATTGTTGATGATTATAATTCCTATTATGAAAGGCTTCCAGAAAGGGAGGTATCCAGAATTGAGCGGATGGGATTAAAGCTTAGCCTGGAGCAGAAGGAAAAAATCAATAATTATTTTTCGCATAAAATAGACAAAAATGATCTGGAAAAAAGAATAAAAATTACAGATAAATATGAGGACCTTTCAAAATGTGATCTGGTCATTGAGGCAGCATTTGAAAAACAGGAAATTAAAAATGGAATATTTAAGGAGATTTCAGGATATTTATCTGATGATGCCATTATGGCAACAAATACCTCATCGTTAAGTGTTACCGAGATGGCATCATATTATAAGAATCCGAAAAAGGTAATATTAATGCATTTCTTTAATCCGCCATACACACTGCCACTTGTTGAAATCGCGCCATCAACACAGGGTTCTGATGATGCCGCAAAACAGGCCTATGACCTTTTGAGGGGTATGAAAAACCATAGAAACAATATGCAGCCGGTGATGACCAGGGACAAAACTGGATTTATTGTAAACAGAATTCTATTGCAGGTAATTAATGAGGCCATAAAGGTCTATGATGAAAATATAGCCACAAAGGAGGATATAGATACTGCAATGAAATATGGTGCCGGATTCCCAATGGGGCCATTTGAACTTGCCGATTATGTGGGCCTTGATATTGTTTATGATGTGTTAAAAACATTTAAGGATGTTTACGGCGACAGATTTAATTTATCTGAAACATTGACAAATCTCATCAGGGCAGGTTATATGGGCAGAAAGTCTGGAAGGGGATTCTATGATTATACAAAATAATATTATTTTTAAATATTAAATTCCGGAAGCATGCATTGCAAAAAGCTTAATGTTTATGTTAAAATAAAAGTACATGGACTGTGATGATCTTGGATATATGGTAATTTACCGGAGAAATGGAACATATATTGAAATTTCACATGATGAAACCGTAAATTTATGTAAAAGGGCGCTTGAGGCCGGCATACCACTTCCCGAATTAATTAAAAAAGAGGTTATGCCAGATTTAAAGCTGATAAAGTTCCGGCATTAAAAATATATACTGAAAAATTAATATATTAATGAAATGATTAAAGCCTATAAATTCTTTATAGCATCATTAATTTCCTCGGTAATAATCTCCCTTATTTTTTATTTAATGAATGGATCCATTTATATATTAATTCTGAACATTGCATTATACTTTATTATAATAACATCGATATTTATAATTCCATTCAGCATATACAATCATTTATCATATTCAAGGGCATTGAAGGGCTTAAGAAAATACAGCATTTCATCATTAAAAAATACCTATAATTTTTCTGATTCGTATTTTGTAATAATAAAAAATAATAATTTTGATGTGAATAAATCGGTAATGGAAAACAATGATGTAGAGGCATTAATATGCATTAATGACAGGTATCTATTATTCTTCCAGTCTGCCGATTTTAATATAATATCTGCTGTTCCATTTATTTCCATAAAAATAAATGATATAACTGAAATTTCACAGAAAAATAAAAGCATATTATTTCCAGCGGTATCGTATAATATTGAATTAAAATGCACATTTTTTGATTTAAAAACATATTATAATGCATACAAACTTTTAATCCTGCATGGAAAAACTGATAAATTTATAATTAATTTAATTAAAAAAAGAAATAATTTATTTAAATAATCAGAAGGTTACCTCTGCACTTGCAAATTTAGCCTTCTGTGTGGGTACAACCAGTGTAACCTTGTATTTGCCTGATAGGTTATGGTGCAGGCTTGTTGTGAGGTTCATGTATATAGTTGCCTCATCACCAAGAGGAACGTATATCCCATTATATTGATTATATTTTACATTGTCACGGTAATGGTATTTTGCATCAACAACCCTGTATATATCCATGCTTATATTCTGTGATGTTAATGTTATATTCTTTCCGGTTGTTACATTTGTTAATATTATCTCAGTTACCGCTGCCTGGTTTGGGCCATCAAGATCTGTTACATTAAACACCAGTATTGATCCAGATGTATTATTCATTGCATAAGGTGATCCCTGGAACTGCACATCAGGAACCTTTGAATCATTAAATAGCTTTCCATAGACATTTCCATATGCTATCTGTCCTGTTACCAGTGTGAATGCAACAACTATTATTGCAAATACAAGGGTTACCACCAGTATTTTACCTGTTGTTGTTTGCCAGTATTTATTTTCCTTTTTGTTATCATTTTTCACAGGCTTCATTTTTATCACCATAATTTAATCCATTTCAATATGGGTATGTTCTTTGATATTCCCCTGTCTCCGAATTTCTTGTAAAGGAAGTAGTCAAGTCCCATTGCCCTGCCGGCACCTATTAGCATTAACGTGAGTGAACCAGCAAATAATAGTATGCCTATCTGCCATTCATCTTCACACGTTGCGCCAAGCCAGAATGCAGGCTGGAATCCTATTGCCATCATTGCACCACCGAATGCCGCGAGCCTTGTCAGGAAACCCACAATTAAAAGTACACCTGCAGTTAGTTCAACGAATGAGAAGAATGTAATAAACGGTGCTGAAAATCCCGGATGTTCCAATGCGAATAATAAAAATCCCTTAAAAAATCCTGCATGTGGAAGGAATGATACCAGCTTGTTAAGAACAAAGGTAGGGGTTCCAACTGCAAGCTTTTGTGGTGCAAGAACTGCCTTTCTTAATCCACCATCAAAGTAATCCCAGCCAACTGCAAATCTCAATATCCATGTATACAGGGTTGGGGTTACGATCTTTGTCTGGCCCTCCAGACCATTTAAATCGACCTCAGCATTACTTGTATTTAACATTTTTTATCAGGCATTATATTGTATGAAAATATATAAATTTTTTCATATCTCTGATTATTTTTATGAAAACTTGAATAATTTATGAATTTATACATCTTTAATTCCCAAAATAAAAAAAAATAATTACATTTCATTATTTTTTATCTGAAACTTTCAAATAAATTTGAGATTTCTATATATATTAATATTAAATAATAATTTATATAATTTAAAATAATAAACTGGTAATGATAAAAAAAATTGCCACCATTGGCCTGATATTATTAATGCTTGGGGTTGCCATGGGCCTTGCAGGTTTTATGACCATAGATAAGGCCCCAACCAATACGCAATTAGAGCCAGTAAAGACTGGTGAGTACAGAACATCAAGGATGTACTATGTTACAGGGGATGTTATTATAATTGCCAATCCCGGCAATGATTCGGGTCTTATTAAATATTCACAGCTATTATATGTTACGTCAAAAAATATTTCGCAGAATGCAATAAAACCATCAAGGTCAGTTACCGGCGGATTGGAATACAGTAATCTTAATTCAGGCACCTATGTATTTGTGGTTTTTAATAGCAGCAAGCCTTCAAATATGGGTTTCTCACTCGAATCATCATCTGAATACAGGGATATAATGATTGCATATTATGCAATGATCTCCGGCGTTTTTATCTTTATTGCTGGCATTATAATTATCATCATTGGTCTGATTTTAAAGCCAAAGAAAAAGGTACCTTTAAAAACAGTTATCAGGAAAAATAAATAATATTTTTTAAATTTATTTTTTTGATGCCCTTCTTATCCTTTCAGCAATGCTGCTAAATGTGTATGATATAACACCTGATGGTGTCCATGGTATTAGCCTTCCAACAGGATTCTGAAGCCTGAACCAGTAATTTTCATCAATATTCTGCACGGTATATCTGGAATTATATAAAAGCAAAAATTCAGAAAAAATTTTTTTGTAAAACTTATAAGGTTCATATATTACAGGCTGGACATATCTAAAATTAAGATGTTGCAGGTATTTTCTGGCAATTTCTATATGGGCATTAATTTTTGCCATTCCAGGAATTATGCAGTAATTATATATTCTCATATGCAGCTCCCATGGTGGAATAAGAATCCTGGAAATACCATAATCCTCCCCCTTATCAAAGCTTGGAAGCGCACTTGAAAACCCCTCATTCTTTTTAAGATAATTTACCACCTCATCCACCCTTTCTTCTGGAACAAGAAGGGCAAATAGCTCCTCATCCTTCACCTTATCCTTTGTTATTTCCAGGGATATGTTATTTTCAAGCGTGATTCTTTTTGGGAAAAGCAGGTATACCATTATGGGTTAAAATGCTTATTAAAATTTAAATTTTTCTCATTATATAAATCTATTAAAAAATAAATTAAAGTCTTTATTTATATTAAATACATTTATATAAGATGCTTATATAAACAATCATGGAGAAAATGATGTATACTGTGGGTAATGTTAGCTACAAAGCCTTTTTTGCCAGTGTACATCATCATCATCATAGCCTCCTGCAAAATAACCTTTACAGATTGCAAAAAAGAACAAATAATGCGGGCAGGTTTTATGATGAATCCGGATATATACCTATACAGGGTAATTAAAGGCATAAGAAATACATTTGACTCCTTTGGATACATAGAAATATTTCCAGAGGCCGTTGAAAAATACTCAAGATCTTTTAGTGATGGTGTTCCATTTGTTTATGCCAATAAATTCTATCTTATAAATCCTGATATAACATCGAGGCTTATACTTAGAAATTTCAGTGAGAATACAAGGATATTCTATATATATGAAAAGCTATCAAGAAGCCTTGAAAGTGAAATAGAGGCTGGTCTTGAATTAATAAATGTCAATGAGGAAAAATCGAATATAGAAATTCTAAGGGTATTGATCAAAACACTTGAAAACCTTGGTATTTATGATTTCAAAATTGACATAAGTGTTTCAAACATATTCTCAGGCAAAATAGGAAAAAGAAATTATGAAAAGATAAGAGAATACATAAAAATGAATGATTTTAATGCAATAAAAAACAGTGGGATAAAAAAGGAATACATTGACTATGTAATAAAAATGCTCAATTCAAGGGGTACAGACATAAATGTAGAATTGTTGAATAATATAAAATCAGCGGTCAACGATGACAGAATAATCATAGACCCAGGAACTGTAAGATATTTTAGTTATTACAGCGGATTAATATTTGAAATATATTCTGATGATTATTTTATAGGCGGTGGAGGGAATTATAAAATTAAGAACAGCAATGGCTGTGGTTTTTCCCTGAATACACTGGTATTAAGCAAAATATTAAGGAGGTTATAAAAATGATAATAACAATACCGAAGGGAAAGCTCATGGATGAAAGCATTAAAGCCTTTGAAAATGCAGGCTTTGATCTCTCAATTTCAGAGTCAAGGAAGTTAAGGATAAAAAAGGGTGATAATGAAATAATAATAGCCAGGGCAATGGATGTGCCGTTCTATGTTGAGAGTTATGCAGATCTTGGAATATGTGGAACAGACGTCATTAAGGAAAGAAACTGTGATGTCATGATGCCATTACAGCTAAAATTTGGAAAATGCCGGCTGAGTCTTTGCGCACCAAAAAAATATAAACTTAAAGACCTTAATGGCAAAAAGATTGCAACAAAATATCCGAATTTAACATCAAAGTTTTTTAAATCACACGGCATAGATGTTAAAATTGTACATCTATCTGGTTCAATAGAGCTGGCCCCTGTAATGGGGATGGCCGATGCCATAGTCGATATAGTTCAGACAGGTGAAACAATAAGGGAAAATGGTTTGGTTGAATTAAAAAAGGTTATGGATGTTTCTGCAGCATTGATAGTGAATAGATTGTCTTACAAGCTTAAATTCGATGAAATCAGGAGGATTATGGATAATATGGAGGTTTTCAATTATGAATATGAGTGAGTATGTTTCGGGAATTATAAACGATATAAGAGAAAGAAAGATGCAGGCCTTAAGGGAATATTCCCAGAAATTTGACGGTTATTCAGGGGATTTTCTTGTCACTGAGGAGGAAATTAACGAATCAGAAAAGGAAATACCATACAGCGACATAAAGGTAATTGAGGAAACCTATAAAAGAATATATGAAAATCATGTTAAACAGATGCAGTATAATAATTTTTCATTCAAAAATTCATCAATGTATGGCATTATATACAGGCCAATAAATAGAATCGGTGAATATATTCCGGGGGCAAAACCACTGCCATCCACCGTTTTAATGATAAGTGCGCCAGCTAAAATAGCAGGGGTTAGGGATATCATTATAACATCTGCACCGGTAAATGGAAAAATCAATCCTTATATACTTTACATAGCAAAGTTTCTTGGCATCAGGGAAATATACAAGATCGGTGGAATACAGGCCATCGCAGCAATGGCATATGGTATAGGCATGAAAAGGGTTGATAAGATCTTTGGCCCTGGAAATTTATATGTCAATGAGGCAAAGAGGCAGGTATATGGTGATGTTGGCATAGACGGGCTTTACGGCCCCTCTGAGATATGTGTGCTGGCTGATGAAACAGCCAATATGGAATATTTAATAAGTGACCTAAGATCACAGCTTGAGCACGGAAAGACATCAAGGTCATGGATTGTCACAAATAATAAAAAAATTGCAAATGCCATATCTGATGAAAATATAGAAGTAAAAATTTTTGATACAATACAGGAATGCATAGATTGTGTTAATGATATTGCACCGGAACACCTTGAAATATTAACGAAAAATCCACTTGATATTGTTGATAAGATAGAAAATGCTGGAGCAATATATATTGGTGAATACACGCCGGTGCCATCCTGCGATTACTTTACCGGTGTAAACCATCTGCTTCCAACAGGAAAAACATCAAGATTTTCATCGGTTTTAACAGTCACAGATTTTATGAAAAAAATTTCGTTTGCATACAACTCCAGAAATGATTTTATGGAGAATAGATACCTCGGCATTAGGCTTGCTGAGATAGAGGGAATGCCACTGCATAAAAATTCCATGGAGGTGAGGAAATGATAAGGGAAACAAAGGAAACAAAAATAGAAATTACAGATAGCGATAAAAACGACATAGAAACCGGAGATTTAATATTAAACCACATGCTTAATACCCTGTTTTTTTACATGAATAGACCAGTAAAAATACGTGGTAAATTTGATCTGAAACACCATCTCTGGGAGGATGCAGGAATCACCATTGGACTTTTTTTAAATCCAAGTGATAAAAAAATAGCCAGATTCGGTACATCCATAATGCCCATGGATGATTCATTAATAATGGTATCACTTGATATTTCCAGGCCCTATATTAATTTCAATGTAAATTTTAATAATGAGGAGGGATTTGAACTGCTGGTATTAAGGGAATTTTTATGGGGTCTGGCAAGAACCATGAACATGACAATGCATGTGATTAAATTGAATGGCGAAAACCCGCATCATATTACAGAGAATATATTTAAATGCCTTGGATCGGCATTAAGGCAGGCCCTTGAAGCGTCAGAAGAATTAAAAAGCACAAAGGGTGTGTTATGATTGCAGTCATAGATACTCAGGCAGGAAACCTTTTTAATATAAACAAAATTGTTAATGGAGAAATCACAAGGGACCCATATGTAATAGAAAGGGCAGATAAAATTGTATTTCCCGGCGTTGGTTCATTTTCCTTTGTAATGAATTCAATTGAAGGCATAAAGGAAACAATAATTGAAAAAATCAAATCAGGAATACCGTATCTGGGAATATGCCTAGGCCTGGAGGTCCTTTATGATTCAAGTGAGGAGGGTCCCGGATCAGGTTTATCCATTCTGAGCGGCAGCATTAAGAAGCTCACAAAAAATAGGGTGCCTCATATTGGCTGGGATACTGTGGAATTAATAAAAGATTCAAGACTCTTTTCAGGTATAAAAAATGGATCATATTTCTATTTTCTTCATTCATATTACGCAGAAAGAAATGACTATACAGTGGCAATCACTGATTACGGAAATATAATATCCTCTGCCATGCAAAAGGATAACATTTATGCTGTGCAGTTTCATCCTGAAAAATCAGGTATTAATGGAATAAAAGTTCTAAAAAATTTTAGGGATTTAATATGATAGATATATACCCTGCAATAGATATTTATAACGGAAAGGCGGTGTTTTTAACCCAGGGAAGGCTTGAGGACATTAAGGTATATGGTGATCCACTCAATTATGCCCTTAAATTTGCAGAAAAATTTAACAGAATGCATATTGTTGATTTAAATGGGGCATTCACCGGCAGGCCTGAAAATTTAGGCATAATAGAAAAAATAATAAGAGAAACGGGTGTGTTTGTTCAGGTTGGCGGCGGATTCCGAACCTTAAATGATATTAACAATGCATTATTAATTGGAGCAGGAAGTGTAATTATTGGAACAAAGATAATGGACAGTGGCTTTATAAACAGTATTAATACAGATTTTATAACGGCAAGCATGGATGTTATTGACGGAAACATTGCCATAAATGGATGGAAAAATATTTCAAAAAATTATATTGATGTTTATTTAAGCCTAAAAAATAAAATAAAAAGATTCATTTATACATCAATAAAAAGCGACGGTGTTTTTAAAATAGATTTCAACAAAAAATTCTGGGGAGATGAGTATTTTATATATGCTGGAGGGGTTTCGACAATGGAAGATGTAAAATTTCTAGAAAAAAAGGGTTTTTCTGGTGTGATTGTTGGAAAGGCCATATATGAGGGTGTTTTTAAATGCTAGCCAAAAGAATTGTTGGTGCCCTTGACATAAAGGACGGAAGGGTTGTAAAGGGCATAAAGTTCAGGGATATTAGGACCATAGATGACCCTGTAAAGCTTTCAAAAAAATATGAGGAACAGGGCATGGATGAGCTTGTCTTTCTGGATATATATGCAACAAATGAAAACCGTGGCATTACATATGATTTAATATCAAGGGTTGCCGAGAACATAAACATACCATTTACTGTTGGCGGTGGAATTGACTCCCTTGATAAAATTAAAAAAATTATAAGACTTGGGGCGGATAAGGTTTTTGTAAACACATATGCAATAATTAATCCAGATATTATTAAAAAGGCATCATATGAAATAGGGTCATCAAATCTTGTTATAGCAATAGACGCCAAGTTCAATGGAAGTTACTATGAGGTCTATTCAAACAGCGGTGAGATATCCAGGAACATAAATGCTGTTGAGTGGGCAAAAACTGTTGAGGAGCTTGGTGCCGGTGAAATTTTACTGACATCAATAGATGCCGATGGCACAAGAAAGGGCTATGATTATAATTTAATAAAAAAAGTTTCTGAAAATGTGAACATACCGGTTATAGCATCAGGTGGTGCCGGATCGCCGGAGGATTTTTACAATGCAATACAGAGCGGTGCAGATGCCTGCCTTGCAGGTTCTGTATTTCATTATGGTATGTATACTGCAAATGAAATTAAAAAATACCTGATGGAGCGTGGTGTAAATGTCAGAATATAACCTTAATTTTGTTGGCGGATTAATACCTGTTGTTGTTCAGGATTACAAATCTGGAGATGTTTTAACACTGGCATATATGAATAAGGAGGCACTGGATCTTTCACTTAAAACAGGGTATGCACATTATTATTCAAGGTCAAAAAATAGAATAAGAATGAAGGGTGAGGCCAGCGGGAACACACAGAAAATTATTGAGATACGGCCCGACTGCGAAAACAACTCGCTCCTGCTTCTGGTTGACCAAAAGGGGCCGGCATGCCATACAGGAAATAAAACATGTTTTTACAGAAAACTCGGCGAACCGCAGCATATAAAAGAAAAAATAGACTACTCACTGGACTTTATATTAGACCTTGAAAATATAATTAACGAAACCAAAAAACATCCCAGGGAGAATTCGTATACAACAGAACTCTTTAAATCTGGAGAGGAGAATATTAAAAAGAAGGTGGGTGAGGAGGCTGTTGAATCAGTGCTGGCACAGGGCAGGGATAGAATTATCTATGAGGTTGCTGATTTAATGTACCATTTACTGGTATATTTATCATATGAGGATATAAAATTCAGCGACATTGTTGCAGAGCTATCAAGAAGGAATGTTGAAAAATCAAAATAATGTTTTCTGACCCCTCTCATAAAGCCAGTCAGCCTGCTCTGATGTGCATAATACATTTAAATCATGGCACATCCCATTTATTTTTAATTCCATATCATTCCACCATGCTGAATCTGATATGCCATAATTGATGTTTTCCATATATTTTCCTGGCCCGGGATAATTTACATATTTATCATAAATTATCCTTGATTTTATTTTTGATGCAAATTCTATAATATTATAAATATCATTCAAATTATCATTTATATTTTTAATGATTGGGCCGATAAAAATCCAGGTTTTTATGCCATTTTCAGAGAATTTTTTAAGTGCACGCATTCTTGATCTCACAGATGGTGAGTATGGCTCTATCATGTCTTTAATCTTTTCATCAATTGTTGTTATTGTGTAACCTATATCAATGATATTTCTGTATTTTTTTATTATGTCAATATCGCGCAGGGCAAGCGGGGATTTTGTCTGCAATGTTACATAAAAATTATTTTTTGCGAGTATTTCTATGGAATTTCTCGTAAGCCTGTATTTTCCCTCGACAGGATTATATGGATCTGTAATGGATGATATTCCAACTATGCCCTTTTTATATTTTTTTGCCTCCATCTGTAAAATTTCCGTTATATTTTTCCTCACATAAAGAACATTTCCCCAATCACCGGCAATATTTTTTGGATTCATACCTATGGCATAGCAGTAAAGGCATCCATGCAGGCATCCCAAGTATGGATTAAGCGTGTAATCGAGCTCTTTCATTCCCGATATTCCCAGTGCGTGTTTTGCATTGATTTCATTGATTATTATTTTTTTTCTGTTAATATGCATCGAGATTACTCCTTATATATTTTATATTATTAGACCTGTGAATCCAGCTATCAATGGGAACCCTGCTGTATCCCGATAAATATTTTAGTGCGGATTCCAGGTCAGAGAATTTCTCAGGAATTGAATTAAACATTTCACGGACATTTTCACGCACATACCAGACGCCAAGCGGTATGTTAAAGCCAGGATATATCTCACGCCATAGCATTACACAGGCCTGTTTTCTCATTTTTATTAATTTTTCTGCCGCTGCAAGCCTTGATGAATAATAGCACCCACCAATTTCGGGATAGGTCTTTCTGCCATAATAGCCCTCATAGTCGAGTTCAATTTCAACCGAGTTTCCAAAATAATTCCATGTGCTTCCAGGAAACCATGATTCCCCCCACTCAAACATCCAGTTACCTGGGCATAAAATTCCCATGAACAGATTTCCATCGGTTTTTCTGGTAAAAACAAGAAATTCATCTATGGCACTGTAATCCTTCAATTCATCCACAAGCCTGTTTGAAACCGTTTCATCCGCTGCTGTTATTGACCATCTTGTTGGCACAATTTTTCTATTTTTTTGAAGTCCCAGTGAGCCCGTGCTCAATGCCCTTGAAATTTCATTAATATTTAATCCCTTCATGTAAAGTTTTATTATTCCATCAGATGCTTTCAGGTCCGCATCATAATAGACCTTTTCAATTCTATTATCTATTTTATAATTCTCATAACTTATGGAATCCACAGGTGATGAAGGCCCCATCGGGGTTATGTTTTCATCAAGAATAATATCCTTGTTAAAAGATTTTGATACCCTCATTTCTATATTAACCGGATTTTTTGATAGAGATGTCAGCTGAATGTCCTGAAGTGTGTAATCTGGATTTGAGGCGCTGTTAACATCCATCATAATTTTGCCCCTTAAGAGTGATAGCCTGGATGATATAAATTCATTTAAATTCATTTTAAGCCACTGTGATTCGTCCTCAAGGAATGCCGTGTTGCCGGTATAGGGTGGAAGCGACGGATATACGCCAATCTTTGGATACCCATAACGGCCAACAAATATTGATGGTGGTGATGAACCGCTTATATCGTTTCCGGAAAAATTATAAATTTTTTTAATATTTCCTGTAATATTCACAGGACAGTATGAAAGGCCGCAGAGCATCTTTGCCCCCCTGCATTTTACGCATAATTCCGGTGGTATTTTAATTAAGGTTTTTTTCACATATTTATAAAGATATTTGAGTATTTAAAACATGCTGAAAATAAAAAATTGCTTTAATTTAAGAATTTAATCATTCTATTAATCCCTCTGAAATGTCATCAGCAGTCGTCGAACCGGCACTGCTTAATGATTCTGGATTTCTTATATATTTATACAGTGTAATAATAAATATTATTGCAATAATCAATATTCCAATAATTGATGCGTAATTATATGGATATGTCGGAAGTGGGAAAAAATTTGATGCAAACACGGCCATAAGGGACCCTATTGATATAACAGGTATTATAAGATATCCAAAAAGGGCACTCCTGGTCATTTTTCCGGATTTAAATGTTGATACTATAAGGCTACCTGATGATATTGATCTGATCAGGAATGAAAAGAATGCGTCAGAAAACAGTAGAACATATCCACCATTTACTGGTCCAAAAATAAGTCCGAATGTTATGCTCAGAAATATTGATATTCCCAGAATAAAAAATGTGGTATTTCTTGGAGTGCCATTACTGTCAGTTTTTGAAAATGCCTTTGGGAATATTATATTATCCCTGGAAAACGCATAAAAAATCCTTGTCATTGAGGTTCCCATGGATATGTTATTTCCCATGAAACTGTTAACAGTAAAAATAAACAGTAATATAAACATAACCGGACTAAGCTTTCTAAATAATACAAGACCATTATCAACTGAATTGCCAAATGAAACCATTTTTGACGGCCCCCAGGCCACTGTCATGGCATATGCCAGAAATACTATGGTTATTCCAATAATAAATGATGAAATTAATAATGCCTTTGGAACTGTTTTCCTTGGAATATGTGTCTCCTCTGATAATGATGTTAATGCAATTGATAGGCCTATAAATGTTACAATTGAAAGTGTCAGAGAATGTAAAAATCCTGATATGCCACCACTGGCTATGAATGGTGAGAAAACAGCGAGTGTATTATTCTTTCCGGCAAGGATAACCAGTCCTATGCCACCTGCAATTAGAATAACGAATTCTGCCACTCCCGTTATTATCTGGTAGTTTGTTGAAAATCTGATTCCTTTATAAAGTATGTAGAATGTTATAATATTCAATGCTATAACTATGGGAATCCACAATCCCCCTGTAACTATTTTGCCATCAAATATGTCAAAAAATCCTGCAAGTCCAAGCATCCCAAAACCTGCATAGGCAAACATTGTACCGAAGAATAAATTCCACCCCTCAAATGCTGCCATGAAACCTCCCAGGCTTTTGCCAACATAGGTGAAATCACTTCCCGCTGATACATATTTTTTGGAAAACCTGTAAGAGGTATTAAGAATCGTTAGATAAATAAGAAAGCCAATTAATATTGATAGTGGGGTTGCGCCTAAAGCAACCAGTGCTATGCCACCAAGGAGATACGCTATATCTGCCGCCGGTGCAGTCATGCCCCATCCCTGCCATATTAATCTACTGGTGCCAAGTATGTTCCTCCTTAAATTATTTGCCATACATTAATATAAGGATAACATATAAAAATCCATGTAAAAATTTATTTTATCAAAAATTTTATCTATTATGAAAAAAATTATTTAATTTCAGTATCCTTATAGTTTTTTAAAATATTAATTTAATTTTTTTTCCCTAGTGTACCTGAAGCCTTTATTTTATTTTTTTCATTAATTTTTTTAAGGTAAACATTAGAATAATAATCACAGCATTTATTTACTGGGCATATATTGCATTTTGGATTTACCGGCCTGCATATGCTTTTTCCAAATTCAACAAATACCGGATTAAATTCTATCTGATATTTCTCCGGTATAACCTTTTTTAAGGCCTCCTCAGTCTTTTCCGGTGTTTTCTCGTGAACAAGGCCGATCCTGTTTGATATCCTGAACACGTGTGTATCGACTGCTATTGCAGGTATTTTAAACCCCTGTGTTAAAACAATATTTGCTGTTTTGCTTCCCACCCCGGGTATTTTTGTTAATTCATCATATTTGCCAGGAACACTCCCATTATATTTGTCCATAATTAATCTGGCAACCTCTATAATCCTCTTTGATTTGACATTGCTAAAACCAACATATCTTATTATCTCCTTTACATCCTCAGGTTTTGCACCGGCGAGACCATAGCAGTCATGGTATTTATTATAAAGATTCCTGGCAGCAGCATCGGTGGTTGCGTCCTTTGTTCTCTGCGATAATATTGTTGTTATAAGTATCCAGAACGGGTCATCCTTAAATTCAAAATGATGCTCCGGAACAGCGCTTTTTATCTTATCATATATTTCAACAAAGTTTTTCATACATACAATCATCATTTAAAAGGATAAAATATTTTATAATATATAAACAGAATTTTCAAATTTATTTGTATTTTTCAAGCATATTGAAAAGATAATTTTTAAATCCTTCTGTATTTATATCCATGGAAACAAGGGCATTTTTTTCCCTGCCGGTGACGTTATAAATATCAACTATGGTTCTGCCCCGGCTTGGCCCCGTTGATGTGTTTACCTCAACATTCAATAATTTTGATTTTATTATTCCTGGATGAAGCGCCTCTGCCAGTGCACATGCATCGTGTATTGGAACACCACCCAGTGAAAAGTTTTCCTCATATGTTTTATAAAAAAACGTTAGCAGTTCATAAACCTGTTCTGAGACCTTATTATCCATATTTTTAATTCTTTTAATATCATCCATTGTAAACAGTGCCCTATGTGTCACATCAAGGGTAACCATTGTGAAATTTAATTTTGAATTTAAGACTATTTTCAATGCCTCCGGGTCATTGTATGCGTTAAATTCAGCATCTGGTGTGATATTTCCCATGGAATAAGAACCGCCCATCCATATAACGCGGTCTATGTTCTTTTTAACCTCGGGGTATGCAAGAAGGAGTATTGCCAGATTTGTTATCGGGCCTGTTGTAACTATTACAACGTTTTTTTGCTCTCCAAGTACATTGTGCATAAAATCAATTGCATTTGTTTTTGATGCCCTTAAAGTTGGCTCCCTGAAAAGTGTGCCATCAAGCCCTGTATTTCCATGTATGTTTGGTGCCGTTATTAAATTCCCCATAATAGGCTTTGCCGAACCCGGATATACATTAATGTCTTTTCTGCCAGCAAGCTCAATAACCTTAAGTGCATTTAATGTTGTCTTTTCAAGGCTTTGATTTCCTGCCACAGTGCATATTCCAAGTATTTCCGCATATTCATCAGCCATGGCAAGCAACATCTCTATGGCATCATCATGGCCCGGATCGCAATCTATAATTATCTTGGTCATAGAATCATAGTTTTTTATATTCTTCCATTAGTTTCTTATAAGCCTTAAAGTCACTTGGCCCGCATGATATGTTATTTTCCTTAAAGTCGCTCTCACCTATGATCATGCCATCTGAAATATCAACATAATCATAGAAGTTTGTAAGTGATATTCCGCTTCCAATTAAAACCGGCTTCTTAATTACCTTTTTAACGGCCTTGACCCTCTCAACCTCTGGTGGTACAGGGCTTCTTGATCCAGAAACAATGATTGCATCTGCCCCGCCGCGCTCGCTTAAATCCTCGGCCGCTATGTCTATTGGAACATTATATAATGGATATGAATGCTTTACATGCACATCGGCATAAATTTTCACATTAGAATTCAGGTATTTTTTATACCTTAATAAATCTGCACCGTTTCCCTCTATAATACCCTGATCTGTAACATAGGCACCTGAAAGCACATTGCACCTTATAAAGCTAAAATCAAACAGTGTTGCTATTGTTAATGCCTCGGTGCAGCCATTCCTTAATATATTAACCCCTATTTCAATTCCCGGTATTTTTTTAACCTCCTGTGATATGGCGGCCATTGCAGCCACCGTTATGGGCGGAATTTTATCCTTATAAAATGGGTAATCATTGATATTTTCAAGAATAGCTCCGGTTAAACCTGCATCCTTAAAACCGGTTACCTCCTTTTTGGCATAGTCTATAATCTCACCAAGCGTGTATTTTGATTCTGGTGAACCGGGAAGTGCTGGAAGGTGCACCATACCATAAAATAACTTAGCCTTCATACTGCCCGATAGGCAATTTGTATTTAAATATTCCCAGCAGGCATTTTGTTAATATTTTATTAAAACGGTTTATTTTGAATATTTTGACCTTAAAAGTTTTTTATCAAATTTTCCAGTGCCGGTTTTAGGTATTTCATCAACAAAATAAAAATCGTCAGGAATCCACCATTTAGGGAACCTGTCCAGGGATATTAAATATTCCCTTAGTGAATTTTTGTCCAGCTTTTTCCTGTATGATGCCTTTTTTACAACCAGCGCCAGCGGTCTTTCACCCCATCTATCATCCTTTTTTGCTATGACTGCCGCCTCCAGTACTCCTGGATGCTCCATAATGGTATTTTCAAGGTCTATTGATGATATCCACTCACCACCGCTTTTGATTAAATCCTTGTCGCGGTCAACAATTTTTATTGAACCATCAGGATTAATTTTAACAATGTCCCCAGTTCTTATCCATGTTTTTCCATCCATATAAACAATTTTATCAGTGCTATCGGTATGGAAGTATCCGGATGTGGCATAGGCTCCACGCACCAGGAGCTCACCTGTACTTTTCCCATCCCACGGCAATTTATTATTTTTTTCATCCACTGCATTTATTTCAAATGCAGGCATGGGTATCCCCTGGTTATGCACATTTCCGGTTTCCGGCTTGCTAATTGTTGCTATTGCCTCAGTTTCGGTCATCCCCCATAAATGCCATGTTTCAATTCCAGATTCCATGAGTGTTTTAATTATATAATCTGAAGGTTCAGCACCACCAATACCTGCATATTTTAATGGCTCCAGGCCGGTTTCATTGCTGATTGAATACTCAATAATTGATGTCCACACTGCGGGTGCGGCGAAGGCCTTATTTACCCTGCATGATGAAATCATATTAACTATATCTGGCGGGTCTGGATGAACACCCGGAAGGGCTAGGTTTGAACCTGTCAGTGCCGCGGCAAATGGAATATCCCATCCTGATATATGGTACATTGGAACCATGACAAGTGATGTGTCCTGCCTTGAAAGTGCTATTGAGTCATGGCCTAGCAGTGATAATGAATGTATAAAAATACTTCTGTGTGTGTATACCACACCCTTGGGATTGCCCGTTGTACCTGATGTGTAGCATATTATCGCCGCATTTTTTTCATTATTATCCGGGAAGTTTTTTTCAATTTCAGATGAATATATATTATCATCAAAGGCCTGATCCATTTTTACTGACCTTATATTTATCCCTTCAAGAATATCCTCAGGAATTCCCTCGTAAAATATCAGCTTTGCATTATTCTCCCTTATCATATTTTTTATAACATCCCTATGATATTTTATATTGATTGTATTAAGCACGGCACCAATTAATGGAACGGCAAAATATAATTCAAGATGCCTTATTGTGTTCCAGGAAAGTGTGGCCACTGTATCATCCGGACCTATCCCAGTTTTAATAAGATAATTTGCAGTTTTCCTTATGCGTTCTGATAGTTCCCGGAATGTAATTTTTTTAATTTCAGAATTTTCACGGTAATATACAACACTTTTTCCAAAATATGTTTCCATTCTGTTGAATATATGATTTATATTTAGCTGAAAATTTCCTATAGTACCATCCATATTTAATTATAAATTAGAATCTTATATAATAATTTCTAAATGCTAAAAAGGAATAATTATGGGTATATAAAATAATAAAAGATAATTTTAATATTTTTTACTATGAATGCAATTTATTTAATAGAAAAGTTTTTAATTATATATATGTTTTAATAGATATATTAAAATAATAGAATATTGTGTATATATCATGAATTCAGATAGTTCTGAAAATAAGGATATTTTAAAGGATATGTATATAGCAAGGGCGGACAGGCTTCCTGCATGGGGATTAAGCTATCTTCTTATTTTTGGTCTGGCATTCAGTTTCTTTATTACATTATATGATGTTATTAACATAGGCTTTGCCCTGCCGTATATAGAATTTGTCACAACAGCCGGTGAGGCATCACTGGCAGCATCTCTTGGACTGTTTGGCTATGCAGTTGGCGGTCCAACACTAACAATAATAGCCGATAGAATTGGAAGAAAGCCAACATTATTATTCACTGCATTGCTAACATCCATAGGAAGCTTCGGTGATGCACTCGCTTTTAACATACCAACACTTTATCTTTTCAGGTTCATAACAGGCATGGGCATAGGCGGCGATCTTGTCCTTGTGATGACATACATGTCCGAAATGGCACCTGCTGTTAAGAGAAGGAGCTATGTTAACTTAGCATTTATAGGCGGCTGGGCGGGAATAGGCTTTGGACCATTTTTTTCATCAATAATTGTGACAACATATCCCACGGTTGGCTGGAGATATTTATTTGTAATAGGCGGTGTCATAGCCATTGCTGTCATAGTCATCAGGGCAATATCGCCTGAAACAATAAGATTCCTTGCAAATAAGGGTAAATTCAAGGAGGCCGATGAGCTGATTAAAAAAATGGAGGAAACATCAATGAAAAGGGCACATGTTTCATCTCTGCCAGAGCCAAATGTGCTTGAATATAAGGAGGAAAATAAGGGGGTCTTTAAAACACTGTTTTCAAGAAAGTATGGAAAAAGGCTGACTGTATTATTTTTGTTCATGTTCTGGCAGTATTTTGTTGATTACATGTTTTTAGCACTCGCACCCACATGGGTTAAGGATATATTACATGTTCCAGGGCATGAGCTGGCCTATATGATTACATTACTTGGCATAGCAGGCCTCGGTGCGTTTATAGGTTCATTGATGATAAGGCCATTTGCAGACAGATTTGACATAAGAAAACTCTCAACCATTGGTGTTGTGGGATACACAATAGGTACAACACTCATGGCCATAGGCGGTGTATACGGCATCATATACCTGTTCTTTTCAGGGGCTTTTATAGCAGAGCTTATAGGCGTAGGCTGGTATCAGGCCTATTATATGATGGATGCCGAGAACTTTCCAACATCATCAAGGGCCACAGGATACGGCATTGCAGACGGTTTAGGGCACCTTGGTGGTGCAATCGGCACGGCAATATTTATACCAATTGTTGTCGCCCTTGGAAGCATACTAACATGGAGTGTTTTATGGATACCTAATTTAATAATGTGCATATTTTTATTCCTGACGCTGCCAAACGCAACAGGAAAAAGGCTTGAAGAAATCAACGAGGCAAGCTGAATCCAATAATATTAAAATTTTTTATATTAAATAATTTTTAAATTTATGGATGTATTATTAATTTATAAACAGACAAAAATTCCGTGCCCATTTATTATACAATCACAATAAATATATAGAGTTAATATTTATATTTATTTATGGTAAGAACATCATCAGAATTTCTTAAAACCCTGCATCCAGGAAATGTTTATTACAGGGGTAAAAAGATAGACAATGTTGTTTCCCATGATGTACTCGGCATTGGTGCAAAACATGCTGCCAAACTTTTTGATTATCCAGATAGGGTATTTACAGGTAATTCCGGCGAGAAAATCAGCAAATATTTTAAGGTTCCTGAAAACACAGAGGATTTAATAAGCCGCAGGGAATTAATATACAATACCACAAATTATTGCAATGGAATTTTTAATATTTCCCAGGCCATTGGATCAGATGCCATATTTGCAATGAAAATAGTATCACAAAAAATAGACAAAAAATATAATACGCATTATTATAAAAATGTTGAATCTCTCTATGAAAGATGCATAAAAAACGATTTAACACTGGCGGTGGCACAGACCGATACAAAGGGTGACAGGTCAAAAAGGCCAGAGGAACAGGACGATATTGATTCATATTTGCATATAACAAAAAAGGATAAAGAAGGCATCTATGTTACAGGAGCAAAGGTGCACACAACCCAGTCAATATATGCCGATGAGCTTATAGTAATTCCATACAGAAACATGACAAAAAAGGATTGTGATTATGCCGTTGCATTTTCTGTAAGCACAAACACGCCTGGTTTAAGGTTTATTGTGAGGCCAATAGATGAGCTTGAGGGAAACTCCTCATCAATTCTAAGCAAAATGGACTTTGAGGTGGAAACAACAACAATATTTGATAATGTTTTCATTCCATGGGACCATGTATACATGGCCGGTGAGGGGGAATTTGCTGGAGAGCTTGCCAACCTATTTGCAACATTTCACAGGTTTACAGCGGTTTCATACAGGGCCGCAACAGCAAATTTATATATTGGCATTGCAAGCATGATGGCAGAGGCCAATGGCATAGAAAATGCCGGGCATGTAAAAAATAAGATGCTTGATATGATCCAGTATAAGGAAATTATGACCATGAGCAGCTATACAGCTGCAATGTTCTGCGAAATTGATTCCGGTATAGCTGTTCCAAATCCGGTATACACAAACATAGGTAAATTATATTCAAATGAAAACTTCTACAGGCTTATTAATGGGCTTATAGAAATTTCAGGAGGCATTATTGTTACAATGCCATCTGTTGAGGATCTTGAAAATAGGCAGAATCAAAAGTACATATATAAATATCTTGCATCCATGGCACCGGGTGAATACCGTTTTAATCTTTTAAGGCTTGCAAAGGAACTTGCTGGAAGCAATTTAGCAGGCTACATGCTAACACTGATGGCACATGCTGAGGGTTCAGTTGAGGCAAGCAAAATAGGGCTTTTAAGGGGATATAATGTTAATGAGGCCAGGGACATGATCAGAAAAATCCTGATGCCTGGAGACTGATTTTTATGTATGACATTAAAAATAAGGTTGCAATTGTAACCGGGTCAACAAGGGGTATAGGAAAAAGCATTGCCAGAAAACTTGGCTATGAGGGCGCCTTACTGGTATTAAATTACCGAAAGCGTGATGATGAGGCGAACAATGCATTAAGGGAACTGAAATCTCTTGGGTATGAGGCCATCGCAGTCAAGGCCGATCTATCCATGGAGGAGGATTGCAGGTTATTAATAGATACCACCATGGATACATTTGGAAAACTGGACATACTCGTAAATAATGCCGGAACCGGATTTTATTCCCCATTTAAGGATATAAATGATAAATTAATAGAAAAAACACTTGGAACAGATTTTAAATCAGTGCTCTACTGCTCCCTGTATGCATCAAGGGCAATGGAACGTGGTGTGATAATAAACATAGCATCAATTACCGGAATTATTCCTTATTATGGATTATCAGTATATGGAAGCCTCAAAAGCGCTGTTATAAACCTGACAAAATCAATGGCACTGGAACTTGCACCTGATATAAGGGTGAATGCAATCGCCCCGGGCCTTGTAAATACAAATCTTGGTGGAAGCCTACTTAATGTCATGGGCATAAGCTGGGATACGTGGATAAATAAATACACACTTACAAAGAAGGCAACAGAACCGGATGAAATAGCAGAGGCAGTCATTGCGGAGATTAAAATTGACACAATGACAGGTGAGGTCATAAAAATAGACGGTGGCCAGGCGCTAAAATCAGGGGATTTCAAAAAAGAATCAAGAATTTAATTTGTTTTTTAACCTCTTTGATAGTTTAATAAAGTAATCCAGTGATTCCGGATTCATGAGGGAACCTGGGTTAACAGCGTCAGTTACATTATATCCGAGTAAAATCTTTTTAATTGGAACCTCAACCTTCTTCCCATTAATTGTTTTAGGTATATCATCAACAATTAAGATTTCATCAGGAATATATCGTGGTAAATACTCTTTTATTGAATTAATTATTTCAGATTTTATTTTTTCTATATTCACATTTTTATCATTTAATGAAATAAAGAGCGGCATGTAATAACCATCCTTGATGTCCATTCCTATGATTAATGAATCCCTAACACCAGATATATTATCCACAATATTGTATATCTCCGAGGTGCCCATCCTTATGCCATTTTTATTTAATGTTGAATCTGACCTTCCATAAATAATGGCGGTATTTCTGTCAGTTATCTCTGCGAAATCACCATGCCTCCAGACATTTTTATAATAATTGAAGTAGGATTCATTATATATTTTATAATCAATATCATTCCAGAGATAAACAGGCATTGATGGCATTGGTTTATCTATAATTAATTCCCCTATCTTATTGACAACAGGATTTCCGGAATCATCATAAACCTTGACGCTATCACCAAGTGATATTGATTGCATCTCCCCAGCATAAACCCTAAGCATTATGTTTGGCTCAAAGAATGCTGAACAAATATCTGTACCACCGCTTATGCCTGTAAACCAGACGTTCCTTTTTATTGAATATATATACCTATATCCATCTGCACTCAGCGGGCTTCCGGTGTAGAAAATTGCATGAATATTTTCTGCATTTCCTGTTTTAAAACCAGATTTTTTCAGATAATTTATATATGCAGCACTTGTTCCGAAATATTTTACATTGTTAATATTTAAATAATCCCACAGCACATTTAAATCGGGATAAAATGGGCTGCCATCATAAAGAACCACAGTTGATCCAAGCAGTAATGAACTTATCATAAAATTCCACATCATCCATCCTGTACCAGTGTACCAGAACAACCTATCAGACCTTTTTAGATCCAAATGCAGTGATAATGATTTTAGGTGCTCAAGCAAAATTCCACCATGGCTGTGAACTATACCCTTTGGCTTTCCTGTTGTGCCTGATGAAAAGAGCACCCATAAAGGATCATTAAATTCCATTTCCCTAAATTTTAATTTTCCCATATAATCCTTAAATATATCGTTAATATCCCATACATTATCATTATCCATGTGTATTTTTTTATTAATGCTGTTTACAGTAATTACCAGTTTTATTGTTTGAATATTTTTTAAAATTTCATTAATATCTCTAGTTTTTTCATATTCACGGCCACCATAATAATATTTCTCGGTAACAATAAGTACCTTCGGTGACAGCTGCATTAACCTCTCCATTGCACCTCTGGAGCCAAAATCTATGGAAATTGATGAAAATATGCATCCGAGAGATGCAGATGCAAGAAATGATATAATATTTTCTGTTGTATTTGATAGATATGTTGCTATCACATCCCCGGATTTTATGCCATTTACCCTTAAAAAGTTGTAAAGTGCACCTGTTTTCATTTTCAATTCTTCATATGACATTGTTTTTGTTTCATTCATTTCGTTTTTATAAATTAATGCAGTGCCAGTGCTATTTTTAAAAACATTTTCTGCATAATTTAATTTCAGCCCTCCAAACCATTTATTTCCTGGCATTGGGTATTTTGAAAGTATGTATTCATAATTTCCATGCGATTTTATGCTAAAATATTCCATAATATCCTTCCAGAATACCTCAATGTTTTTTATGGAATAATTGAAAAGATCATTATATTCATTAATATTTAAATTATGGTTTTTATTTATAAAATCAATAAATTTAACCATGTTTGAATTATCAACATCATCCCTGTTCGGTTCCCATAAAATTTCTGGCATAATTGTATTAATTGCATTTTATACTTAAATTTTTATAATGTCTTATTAATCTTTTATACCATTTTGAAGGGAACCAAAAAGGAATTTTTTAAATTTATCCTCATTAATCCTGGTAATTACCTTTATTTTACTGTTATCATCAGGAATCATTGATGAAAAGCCTCTTGTTATTTCATCTTCAATTGATATATCTACCCTAACATTTTTTGTCTCCATTATTATATCATTATTTAAAATGCAGGACATTAACAATGAATCAGAATGTGTGAGGCCGTTAATATTTATACCAGATTTTCCAGATTTATTATATTCTATTGCAGATCGGTTTACATCCAAATAAAATTTAAAAAGGTCTGTTTTATTTTTTTCATAATTATGCATTATTTCATCAATGGTTATTGTTCCATGTTCAGCGCAAAGATCCCACGGCAGTATTGTAGCATTGAAACCAGATTTAAGTACAATATATGCAGCCTCAGGGTCAACGAAAAAATTGTATTCTGCAGCAGGAGTTATATTTCCTGCATGCCTGTATGTTCCTCCCATTATATATAAATGTTTTACATTCTTTGGAAAATTATTATCCATTAATGTTGCAAGTGCAATATTTGTTAATGGGGCCTGTGCGCATATTATAAGATTTTTTTTATACATTTCTGCATAATTAACCAGTTCAGCTGAGGCATTTCCGTTCTCAGGCTGTTTCTGCGGGTCAGGAAAATTAGAATTGCCCATGCCGTCATTGCCATGGACATACTGGGCAGTAACCAGATCCCTTAACATTGGCTTTCTTGATCCCATAAAAACCGGGACATTCTTTTTATTGACCTTTTCAAGCGTTAATAATGCATTTTTTGCGCCCAATTCTACAGGCACGTTTCCTGCAGCTATGGTTATGGATATTAAATTTATTGGGGAGAGTGCTGCAAGCATAATTGATGTTACGTCATCGCCTGCTGTATCCGTATCTATTATAATATTCTCCAATAGATAATAAAAATATATCAATATATTAAATTTTTCATTAAATTTTTGAAAATTTGTTGTATAAATAAATTATTTTTAATATATTTATAAATATAATTTACATAAAAATATTTTTTATTTGTATTTGTTTACAAGCTCGGAAAATTTGCTGTAATCATCCGGCCTGTGGACATTAAGTTCAGAATTTTTCATTGTATTAATAATAAATTCAGGCGGGAATTTAATCGGAAGGTTGTCAACAATGAATTTTGCAGCTTCCTCAGGTTTCTCCTTTAATATTTTAATTCCAAGGTTATATGCATCAATGAATTCCTTGTCCTTTCCATTGAATATTGCGGCCCCGCAGCTACCAGGTATGTAAATGTTATATTTCTCAAAATATTTCTCAAGGCTTTCACCGCCCTCTGACATTGCCGGAACCACTGCAGAGTCAATCTCTCCTTTCTTCATTGCCTCCATGAGGTCATTTATTCCCTCATAATATTTGATTTCAACAGTCTTCCCAGTTTCACTAACGAATGCTCTAAACAGTATATCTGCCGCTCCGCCCTTTCTGGTTAATCCTATTTTATAACCAAGTTTTGGTATAACAACAGACAGGTGTTTTATTGTTACATAGCTTATGGGCAGGTTTCTTTTAATCAATGAGACTGTTGAATCAAGTATAATATCTGCCTTTCCCTCCTTCTGAAAATCTATATCAATATCATCTCTCTCCATCTTGGCCGCCACTATAGGGTAGCAGACCGGTCCAGGTGCTGCAATTACTTTCATAATACTATATGGATAAATAATTTATTAATGTAATGTTTCACATGATAAAAACATAAATGGTAAATAGTAAATGATTTATGTATTTATGAATGCCATTTTTAATATTAAATTTTATATTATATTATTAAAATTGTAAATATAACAATATAAATAATATATAAAAATATTTTTTAATATTATGATATTATTATTTTTAATAATTTTTTCTTTAAAATAATGGAAAATAATATATGCCATACAAAAATTACCCTTTTTAGGATTTAAATGGATAAATATTTGATACTTGAAGATGGCACGATAATAGGTGGCAGGGGTTATGGTTATGAGGGTGAATCCCATGGTGAGCTGGTTTTTACAACATCCATGTCTGGTTATATTGAAACAATAACTGATCCCTCCTATGCAGGTCAGATACTTATATTTGCATTCCCAGAGATTGCAAATTACTCTGTTTCCATGGAAAAAATGGAATCAGAGAAGATTCAGGTTGCCGGCCTTATCACAAAGGACGCCCATGAAATTTTTTCCGGAGGACCCTCTGGAAATGATTTTAATGAATTTTTGAAAAGGTCAGGCGTGCCGGCCATTGATGGCATAGACACTAGGGTTCTCGTTGAAAAAATCAGAAAAAATGGGGTTTTAAGATGTTTTATCAGAAACAAGCCGGAAATCCCCGATGAATTTCCGGACACAATGAATGATGACCTTGTTGGTTTGGTTTCCAGAAAAGAGTACCAGTATTATAAGGGTAATGACCGAAGAAAAATACTTTTTATCGATGTGGGAACCAAAAATAGCCTCATTACAAACCTTGGAAGAATTGCATCACTTCATATAGTACCGTATAATTATGATTTTTTTAATTCAAAACTTGATTATGATGCAGTTTTTATTCCAAATGGTCCTGGAAATCCGGATCATCCGGCATTAAAAAATCTGGTTGAATTCATCAGGGAGGTTTCAGCTGAAAAGCCTGTTATCGGTGTATGTCTGGGAAACCAGCTTATTACACTGGCCTTTGGTGGCAGAACCAAAAAAATGAAGTTTGGCCACAGGGGTGTTAACCATGCTGTTACTGATGGCACTAGAATATACATAACGTCCCATAACCATGGATATGCCGTTGATAATGAATCACTAAGGAATACTGATTTATCAATGAGAATGTGGGATATTAATGATAATACGGTTGAGATGGTGGAGCACAGGGATTTACCTGTTTATTCTGTGCAATTCCATCCGGAGGCCCATCCTGGGCCATATGACGGGAGCTGGTTTTTTGATAAAATAGATGAAACTTTGGGTGTTAAAAATGATTAAGGACATTAAATGCACGCTTGTAATAGGTTCAGGGCCAATAGTTATAGGGCAGGCTGCCGAATTTGATTATTCAGGATCACAGGCATGCCTCGCACTCAGGGAGGAGGGCATAAAAACTGTTCTTCTTAATTCAAATCCTGCAACGATACAGACTGATAGGGAGATAGCAGATAAAATATATATTGAGCCTGTGGAGCCGGATACCGTGATTGAAATAATAAAGAATGAACATATTGATTCAATACTGCCATCCACAGGGGGACAGGTTGGGTTAAATCTTGTTATACTTTTGGATAAGCTGGGAATATTAAGCCAGTATAACATAAAAATACTGGGCACACCGGTTAAATCCATAGAGATTGCAGAGGATAGAAAGAAATTTTTTGATTTGATGCGCAGCATTAATGAGCCCATAATAAACTCATATACAATAACAAAGGATTCATTTATGGCACAGATTGAAAATATTAAAAAATATCCATTAATACTGAGAACTGGTTTTTCACTGGGTGGTTCAGGAGGCAAGATAATTGATTCAAAGGAGGATCTAATTAATTACTGTGAGGACTACTTTATCATAAATGATATACCACTGGAACTTGATGAATCTCTTCTTGGACTGAAGGAAATAGAATATGAGATGATGAGGGATAATGCCGGAAACTGCATATCCATATGCAACATGGAAAATTTAGACCCAATGGGTGTGCATACCGGTGAGAGCATTGTTGTAACCCCATCACTAACATTAAGCAATGATGATTACCAGAAACTAAGAACGGCGGCAATACATATAGTAAGC
Source organism: Acidiplasma sp. (assembly GCF_038728925.1). Lineage (NCBI taxonomy): Archaea > Methanobacteriati > Thermoplasmatota > Thermoplasmata > Thermoplasmatales > Ferroplasmaceae > Acidiplasma > Acidiplasma sp. The sequence continues at coordinate 10,368 of NZ_JAVYSZ010000014.1, read as the reverse complement.
TCAATCGGTGTTGTTGGTTCATGCAATATTCAGTTTGCCCTTGACCAGAAAAATAATGAGTACTATGTTGTTGAGGTAAATCCCAGGACATCAAGGTCCTCTGCACTTGCCTCAAAGGCATCCGGGTACCCGATAGCCAGAATATCCACAAAAATTGCAATAGGGTATAATCTGAATGAAATTAAGAATCCAATTACAAAAACAACATATGCCGCATTTGAGCCATCAATGGATTATATCACAGTTAAAATTCCCAGATGGCCATTCGATAAATTCTCTGTTAAAAGGGAAATAGGCATAGAAATGAAATCCATAGGGGAGGCCATGGGAATTGGTAGAACCTTTGAGGAGGCTCTTTTAAAGTGTGTTGCGTCCCTGGATATAAAGGATTCAAAATCCTTGAGGCTTTTTACAACAAGGGATAAAACACTTGAATTAATAGAAAAACCAAATGACTTAAGGCTTTATGCCATATTTGAGGCACTGTTCCAGGGCATAGATATAGAGACAATAGCAGGCAAATCAGGCTATGATCCATTTTTCATATATAAAATGAAAAATATTGTTACAGAGTTGCAAAAACTAAAACCGGGGAAACTCCCGGAAAATCTGAGATATATCAAATCACTGGGAATTTCTGATGAAACTCTTTCATATTATACAAAAATGGATGAGGTTGATATAATTAAAAACAGGATTAATAATAATATTATGCCTGTGTATAAAAATATAGATACATGTTCTGCAGAATTTGAATCAAACACCCCATATTTATACTCCTCATATGATTCACAGAATGATTTTAAAACAATTGAAAATAAAAAGATTGTAATTATAGGATCAGGACCAAACAGGATATCCCAGGGTGTTGAATTTGATTATGGATCTGTTAAGGCAGTTATGTCATTAAAATCCTTGGGATATACATCCATTATGGTGAACAGCAATCCCGAAACAGTATCAACAGACTTTGATATATCTGACATCCTTTATTTTGAGCCCATCACATTGGAGCATGTATCCAATATTATTCACAGGGAAAAACCAAATGGAATAATTATACAGTTTTCAGGGCAAACCGGTCAGAATATGGCCTCCGGATTAAGCAGAATATTTGGCAATATAGTACTTGGAACATCTCCAGAAAATATATTTAACATCGAGGAAAGGACAAAATTTTCAAGAGAGCTTAAAAAGCTTGGCATAAAGCAGCCCGAGTTCATAGAAATAGAAAATATAAATGATATTGAGAAAAAAATATCCAGCATAAAACTTCCGGTCATAATAAGGTCAAGCTTTATTATTGGTGGCAGGGCAATGGATATAATTTATGATTACAACATATTAATAGACAGAATACAGGAACTATTCAGGGAAAGGCCCGGATTTCCGATACTTGTAAGTGAATACATCAAAAACGCAACAGAAATAGATGTCGACTTTGTATCAGATTCCACAAGGGCAGTTATCGCAGGCATATCGGTACATATTGAGGAGGCAGGCACACATTCTGGTGATGCATCAATGGTGCTTGCCCCAAATATGGTAAATGATTCTATTAAAAACAAAATATTTGATATTGTTGAGAAGCTAAGATCAAATTTTAATCTTCTTGGCCTTTCAAATCTGCAGCTTGCAGTAAAGGATAATGAAATCTACGTAATAGAATTAAATGCAAGGTCATCAAGGTCAGTACCATTTGTGGCAAAGGCAACAGGCATAAACTGGGTTGATTCTGCGGTAAAGGCCATTCTCGGTACACCATTAAGGGAAACTTATATGGAACCCAAATCATATTTCATTAAAATTCCTGTGTTTCCATTTAAAAGATTCAGGGATATGGACGTGATCCTTGGCCCTGAAATGAAATCCACAGGAGAGGCAATGTGCTGTGGTCTGGACTTTAATGAGGCAATGGCAAAGGCAATTAAAATAATTAAAAGGAATTTTAAGCTTGAATCCGCACTTATTACTGTTAATGACGGTGACAAGCCAGAGGCACTGGAAATTGCAAGAAAATTATCACTTAATGGAATAAAAATCTATGCAACGCCGGGCACATCAAAATATCTTGAAAACAACGGCATAAAAAATATTACTGTTTACAGGCTCAAGGATATGCGGAAGCCGGGCCTAAGTGAGGTTTTAAAGAATGAAAATATATCAATTATAGTAAATACACCATCTGAAACATATGGATCATTCAGGGATGGCTTTTCCATAAGGGAAATTGCAGTTAGAAGGGATATACCACTAATAACCAATATAAAATTCGGGGTTGCACTTATAAACGCACTAACATCAAAAATTACACCGCATTACAGGGAAATAGGTGAATATGTTAAAAACTAAAGTTTATTAATAATCAAAACAAAATTTTATATATTTATTTACCATTTTGATGGGTGTATAAAGTTTTCATGGATTTTTAATATTTATTATCACATTTTGTTAAAATTATTAAATATTTTTGAATAATATGGATATAAAATGAAATATAAAATATAATTAGATTATATCTGTATAAAAAAGTTAAAATACTGATATAATTTATAACCATAAGTGAATTAAAATGAATGAGGATGTTTTTGACACGCAGGTTACCGAGAAGCATCTGGAGGTTATAGGGGTAAATCCAATACCAAAGGAAAGCAGGACGCATTCACCAGGTAAAATATTCAACTTCTGGGCCATGGCAAGCGCATCGGCAACAACACCATTAATAGGTCTTTTACTTGCTGGAACAGGCCTCTGGAATATGGTGCTGGTCATTACAATAGCACTGGTAATTGGGATAATTCCTGCAGGATTGTTTTCCAACATGGGCAGGCAGATTCCATTATCGGCACTGGTTGTATCAAGAAAAACTTACGGGTACTGGACGTCAAACGGCCTTTCACTGCTTTACACCTTTGTTAACCTTGGCTGGTTCGGCGTAAATGACGCCACCGGTGGTGAAATACTGGCACTTTTAACGCATTCAAGCCCGGTAATCTGGTTTATAGTCATTGGTATACTTCAGATTTTGCTAGTAATGTTCGGCCTAAAATGGCTTGAATACTTCTATAGATATACATCAATTCTATTAATCGTTGTCTATGCCATTTTAACCTATTATTTAATAACATTATTCCATGTCAACTTTGGAGCATTAACAGCACAGACAGTTCCCATTAACTGGGGGATTGATATTAATCTTGTTCTGGCATTTTCTATTCTATCATGGACATACAAAATTTCAACAGCAACCAGATTTGCAAAGCCTGAAACGAGGAATGAGAAAAAATGGACAAAAATTGCATATTTTATAGCAGCCCCTATTGGAATAATAGTTCCTGTATTTTTAATGGGCATAATCGGCTACGCATCAAATATTTATGCAGGGAACTGGAATCTTGCGGCAGTTTCATTCCCTGTTAAAAATACCGCACTTCTTCTGCTTTTAGGTGTTGCAGCATTTGGTGCATCCCTGGCTGTAATACATACAAATGCAATGAATTTATATCCATCAACTGTAGACCTCCTTGCCGGAATACAGCCTGCCTTTAAAAAGAAGCAGAAGGAAAAATTGGCCCAGCCAGTATCAACAGCAATTCTGGGAGTATTTGGAATAATACTGGCCATAGCTGGTATTTTAACCCATATAGAAACATTCCTAAACCTGATTGCTGATCTATTATTCCCATATACATTTATATTAATAGTTGACTGGTATTTAAATTTGAGAAAAACTGCGAAAATAAGAGATTTTTATACAATACCCAAGACATTTTCAGGCAATTTTAACATAAATGCTGTTCTTGCAACTGTAATAGGAGTTCTGATAAACTTCTTTGGCCTTGGCATGTTAAATCCAATTTTTAACTACTTCCCACAGCAGGTATTTGGGTCGCTTGTGGCAGCATTATCTTACATAATATTATTCTATGCAACAAATGCAAGATACAAACCTGCAACAGAGAAGGAGCCAGAAAGTGAATAAATTAAATAAACATATTTTTTTAATTTTTTATTTACCAGATTCATTAGAAAATAAATATTAAAAATTTTATTTCGCCTATTTGAAAAATGTATATGTAAGGTTTATGTAATTTTAGGGTTTAATAATTATTCCCAGAATATTGTCCGGGCATAGTCCAATAATTGATATCCCTGGGATTATATATTTGAATATATTTAAATGGAATTATACAATATATAAGTTATATAAGAAAAATTTAAATCATAGTATGAATACGGTTTATATGGATGTTACTATAAAGAGTGTTAAACATTCGCTGAGAAAGCGTTATATAAGGCTGGCCCCGATTTTATTTTTCCTTTATGTAATAAACTTCCTTGATAGAGTTAATCTATCATACGCAATAGCTGCGAACATGTTTCCTGATATAGGGGTACCAGCCTCAAGTGCAGATTTCATTGCCGGTGTTGCATCATCACTATTTTTTGTGGCATATGCAATTCCCCAGGTCTTTACAACACTTAGAATAAACAGCATGGGCATTAGAAAAATATTTGCCTTTGCATTTTCTGCATGGGGAATAATAACCATTGTAACCGGTTTTGTACAGAATGTGCCTGAAATTTATGCATTAAGGTTTATACTGGGTCTTGCAGAGGCACCATTTTATGCAGGTACCATGTTCTTTATGGGCATCTGGTTTGTCAAGGAGGAGCGTGGTGTTGCAAATTCCTTTTTTAATGCCGCAATTCCTGTCGCAGGAATTTTTGGAGGCCTAATTTCTGGCGCAATATTTACGGCGTACGGTAATAATCCCGGATGGAGATACCTCTTCATATATGAGGGAATATTAGCACTTATATCCGTGGCAATACTCTGGGTAGTTTTAACAGACTTTCCAGAGGATGCAAAGTGGCTAACAAAGGATGAGAAGGATGCACTTGAAAGGGAATTAAAAAACGAGGAGGAAAACAAGCCAATAAAAGTTTCATGGAAGGAGGCATTAAAACAGAGGGATGTGATATTATTAACAATCGTTTATTTTCTTGGTGTAACAGGTTTATATGGATACACAATATGGCTTCCATCAATAATAAAATCCATGGCCAATATAAGCGCTGCAACTGCCAGTTTCCTAAGTGATATTCCATACGTTGTCGCTGCCATAGCCCTGATTTTAATATTAAGATTTTCGGATAAAAAAGGAAATAGAAAGCATTTAACCGCCATTATTTTCTTCGTTGCATTTGCCGGACTTGCATTAAGTGCATTCCTTCTGGTTTCATCACCAGTGGCGTCATTTATATTCTTTACAATATCGGCAATAGGCATATTCAGCTTCTTACCGATATTCTGGAATATACCACAGGAGGCGCTAACAAGGGAAAGCTCCGCATCATCGATTGGCATGATCAATGGCCTGGGCAATCTTGGAGGCATAGTTGGCCCAATTCTGGTTGGTGGCCTTCAAAGCTATACACATTCATTTGTTGCAGGTGTTTATTCCATGGCTGTCTTCGTCCTTCTTGCAGGAATTGTTGTATTAATGGTCAGGCATTCAAGATAATAAATTATTTTTTATTTTTATAAATTTCTTATTTTGAAGGTTTTATTTTTTATAATATTTAGTCCCATCAAGTTTTTCAATGTCCTTTTTATAGCTATACATGAATATTATCTCCAGAAGCACAAATGCAGCAATGAATGATATTAAATCCATAACGTTGATTATTATTGCCATTACTTTAATTATTGATAGAATAAATCTTAATGCGAGAATTATTACCGAAAAAATAATTAATGTTTTTCTATGAATCCATAGAAATCTTGAATAATCCTTTTTATTAAGTGCCGTCATAATTATTATAATAACATCAAATTAAATAAATAGTTTGTTTTATTAATATTGTTTTGCGGTAAAAGGTTTAATAATAATATATTTATAAGCCTTTAATAATGAGCCTGATTTAAATGGAAAAATCTAAAAATTACCCATTTGGGAGAATTATAATTCCGACATTTTTGTCATTCTATTTGAATTCATCAATAAGGTATTTTATTCCGGCCATTTTACCGTTTATTATTTTAAATCTTCATATAAGCGTACTGCTGGGGTCACTGCTTATTACATCATACTGGGCAGGTTACACGGCCTTTCAAATTCCATCAGGTATGCTATCTGATAAATTTGGGCTGTCGCTTACATCAAAGCTTTCATTTTCAATGATTTTCATACTTTTTATACTGCTTTACTTTTTTATTAATAATTATTTATCGTTAATGATTATACAATTTTTCCTTGGAATTTTTTCAGCATCACTTTACGTCTCGGATGCCTCACTTGTACAGGCATGGACACCCAGAAAGGAGAGAACCACCGCAATTGGTATATATCAAACAGCATATTTTGTTGGCGCATCCATAGGGGAATTTATTACAATTGAGGCTTTAAATATAACATTCAAATTACCATTTTACATAATTTTTGGCTTTCTTGCAGCAGTTCTTTTAATAGATTTGACCTTTATTAAGGAGCCCGAGGTAAGAAAAAAAAGCAAAAAACAAAAGATTTCTAAGGATATTATTTATGTAACATTTATAAGGTTTGCTGCAGGTTTTTCCTATTTGGGATTTTTATCATTGTACTCAACGTTTATAGTCTATTCCGGAATCGCATCAGGCTCAAACCTTTTTCTTTATACATGGATACCGTCAATAGGTGGCATCATAACATCGCCACTTGGTGGAAGGATATCGAAAAGGTTCAAAAACGGCAGGCCATTAATAGCAGCAGTCACAGTTTTATTCCTCGGTGCCATAATTATATCAACTGCATTTATTAAGGGATATCTGGTAATTCTGCCTTCATTTCTGGCAGGATTCAGCTATGGATTGTATGCAGGGCCATCAATGGGTATGGCATCAGATGTAAGTGGTGGTGACAGGAATCTGGCATCTGCAAGCGGAATTATTAACTTCAGTTCGCAGGTTGGAGGGAGCATATCTCCATTTGTAATAGGATACCTTTTTTCAGTATATGGCACATTTTCAGTTCCATTTATTACTCTTGGAATAATATCAATAATTTTTATTATACCTGTTCTTTTTAAGATAAAAAAATCATCCATAGGGGACGAGGCATTAAATGAATAAAATTTTAGGTTTTTGTTGCGACACCATTATTATTTACCGAAATTCTATCCTTTAATCCAGTTTTTGTCAGCCAGGCCATGGATTTTAGAAATCCACCCACGGTATTCAGGTTGATGTTTGAAAATACCTGTGAGCTCTTTCCGTGTGTTATGTACAGTTTATAAAATATGTCATCCAGATGGGAAAATACGGAATCCACCATTCTGTCAGATAAATACCTTAGAACAGGGTTCATTGATCTGGCCATGACCGGTATCAAATCCTTTATGACCCCAAAGTCATACTTCCATGACATATATAAGAGCTCCCAGTAACCAGATGGTAGTTTTTCCATGTATGGAAATGGATTATTGTGTATATGTGAACTTGTCATAGGTATAACCGGCAGTGGGAAAATAAAGGCCTTAAACTGGTTATCTATGATTGAATTTACAATATCCATGCTCTGTTTTAAGTCATTTTCATCCTCCTCCGGATATCCAATTGTCATGGTATAGCATGGGTAAATATATGCCTCATTCATAATTTTGGTTGCCCTTACAATAACAGATTTCCAGTCCTCTGGCCTCCAGGGAAATGGCTTTGCATTCATGTATTTATGCATTATTTTTACAGAACCTGTTTCAAGGCCCACCACGGGTGCCTCCGCCCCGTATTCCTTTAGGTTTGATATATCTGACATTTCATATACTGTATCTGGATCACTAAGAACTGCAGGTGCTGAAATATGAGGGAATAAAACGTATCTTGCTCCCATTGATTTCATTGTTTTAAAAAGTTCTATGATTGCATCATGGTTTACCCTTAATTTTTGCTGGCCATATAACAGTATATCATCAGTTATTAATTCTATATCCTTTGCACCGCCATTTAATTCTATTTTAGCCTCCTTTTTTATATCCTCCAGGGGTATTGTTCTGTATGTTTCAGGTGTTATGGAACAGAACTGGCATCCCCTTGGGCAGCCGCGCGTAACCTGAACCTGTCCATACCGTGCAGGATGAACTATCGGTGGTATATCCTCAACCTTCGGCATTCTTCCAGTAATATTTTCCGGGAGTTTTTCCCCATTCAAAGCCTTTTTGACAATAAGAGGAAAATCAATCTCTGCCTCACCATTAAAAACTGTATCAACAAAATCAGGTTTTTTTAATCCTATCTGCCAGGCTGCCGGACCACCAACTATAACCTTGAAATTATATTTTGCCTTTAATGTTTTAACCTTTTTAGCAAGCTCCTCAAAATATACGGCATTCCAGCTTTCCTGCCCGCCAAAAAGCATTGTTAGCTTAAATGTTACAGGGCTCAATCCATAGGGATCATGAACATTTATACCAAGAACCTTTGTATTTTCATCTATAAATTTTTCAATGTCATCAGGCGGGGCTATTTTCACATCATTAAAATTATTCTTCAAAAGTATGGCCTCAAGTTTCCTTAATGAGTATGGCACAAAACTGTCTATTTTTTCAGGATTACCAGGTCTTTTTGAAAATATGGCATTCATTAAGGCCTTTGGAACAATGTTATGCGGAAGACATGAAACGTAGCCAAAAACCTGCACACCTCCGTAATTCGAAAACGTTCCGCGATCCGAGGTTAGAACTATCTGGCTCATAATTATAAATTATTTGTAAATATTTAAATTTTTGTTATAAATCCAAATGAATTTATATATTAACATATTTTTGAGAACATTATAATGATATAAATGTATAATTAGAGATAACTTATAGGTTAATTATTTAAAACTATATAATTTTGTAAATCATATTTCTCAAAAAGAATTAAATTTCCAGATTAAATTTGTCAAATTATTATTTTTAAAAAAATATTCTTAAAGTTATATAATTAAATTATAAAGCATATGAAAAACCGGTCATAAATTACTGTTTATCACTTATCGCGCCATCTGACAAGAAATCTGGCAAGAATTGAGTATATTACAAGCTCTATCAAAAGCACGTAAAGCATCATTAAATTCATGGGTGCAAGGCCAAAAAATCCCTGAACAAGAATTGCTGCTGGTGTTGTTGGTGATATTGCAATTATATAAAGAAATATTTTTGGAACATAATAATATGGATAAAATGTTGGTGGCAGTATACTTGTAATAACAGTTAAAATTCCGGTTATTCCCCATATATTCCTTAGATGATTTATGGATCCTGATATTATGAAGGATATTGCCGTTGTGGTTACAATAAGTATAAGCATAATTAATACGAGTGCAATGGAATTATATAATGTGAATAGATGGTAAATAATACCAAGATAAACATAAAGAATAATTCCGGGAACTGAAAAGATGAAATAGCTCAGTGTAAATGCGGCCATGTAATCAAACTGTGTTATACTGGTTGCAACATAAAGCTCCTGAATTCTTAACTGTAACCTGAAAAATGCTGAATCACCGGCGCCCGAAAGCCCAACAGACCCAATAAATGCAATTAAACCTCCGACTATTGCAAATTTAACAAGTGCACCATGGCTTAATACAAATACCAGAAAAAGCAAGGTAAGCGGTGTGGCAAGTGAGGCAATAAGGTATGATGGCCCTCTGGCTATGGTTTTTATGCCATAGTACCATGCCATTGTGAGTATAAATTTAATATTTGGCATTTTCATCCTCCATTATAAAAAGGTCATCAATGGTTATATCGCGCACACTCACATCACTGCCTATTTTATCAATATCAGATTTTTTTATATATTTTACATACAAAGTTCCTATTTTATATGAATTATCCAGTTTTTCCATGGACTCTATTCTGATCATATTTTTATATGGCCTTAAAAGCTGGTCATAATTCCCGGATTTTATTATTCTGCCTTTATCCATTATGTATATTTTTGATGCAAGCTCCCTGGCCTCCTCCATATAATGTGTGGTTAATATTATATTCCCTGAAAGCTTTTTTATGGCGCTCCAAGTTTCGAGCCTTGAAAGGGGGTCAAGGCCTGTTGTGGGCTCATCAAGGAAAATTGTTTCAGTGTTTGCAGCAAGTGCCATGGCAACGAACATTTTTCTTTTCATTCCACCAGAGAGTTCATCCGAAGGCACATCCTTTTTATCATATAAATCCAGTTCCCTTAAGGCCCTTAACGTTTCGTCCTTGGCCGATTTAAGGGAAAAGTTTCTGGCGGTTAAATACATAAATATTTGTTCATACGGTGTTAATATGCCTATGGGTGAGGCCTCCTGTGGTATGCTTACTATTGTTTTTCTTAGTTTCTTTGTATCCCTTATAATG
>NZ_JAVYSZ010000013.1:0-41374 GCF_038728925.1 Acidiplasma sp. | reverse complement strand
GAACACTTAATGTAGAGTATGTGGCTGTGATAGATATAGACCAGACGCCTGCACCGGATTTTGTCAGGGAGACTGTTGCACTGCTGGATAGTCATCCAGAGGCTGGATTTGTTCAGGTTCCGCAGGTATATGCCAACACTGACAGTGGTGTTCTTCCAGAGCTGGCCCAGGCGCAACAGTTTTTATTTTATGAAATTTTAACAGAGGGGAAGAGTGTAACAGGATCATTATTCTCATGCGGTACAAATGTTATTTACCGGCTTGAGGCTTTAAAATCAGTAAATTATTTTGATGAAACAAATATAGTTGAGGATATAGCCACATCACTAAATTTAATAGCCAGGGGATGGCGCGGGCTTTACTATAATAAAAAACTGGTATTTGGAAGGGCTCCAACAACAATGCAGGGCTATGTAAACCAGCAATCGAGATGGATGCTTGGATCTTTGGCACTTGTACCCAAGGTTTTTAAAAACATAATTTTTTCAAAAAAATACAGCATGGTAGAGAGGATTGACTGGTTTGCGGCTGCTACGTGGTATTTCTTCGGATTCTTTTATATTGTTTTTCTAATAGCCCCGTTTCTTGATGTCCTCGGTATAAAGGTTCTAACCGTTAATAGCATCATATATTTTTTTGCATGGCTTCCGTATACAATTATAGTAATGTTTTCATTCTTTTATTCAAATGTATCAAAGGGGGCCCCATTTAAGTATGTATTATACAATATGGGTGCAAACATGCTTATGTTTTCATTGAGCATACAGTCTGTGATTTATGCAATTCTAAGAAAGAAAAAACCGTTCACCACTGCAAGAACAGGAGGTACAATGCCATGGAGATGGTTCTGGCCGCAGTTCACCATGATGTTTTTATTGGGATTTTCATCTGTTTACCTAATAATACACTTTTCTTTGTATAATGCAATTACTGCATTCTGGGCAGTATTTCAGTTCATTTTATTTATACCGGTTATATTTATTAACAGACCTGTAAAGCAATCAGAAATGGATATGCCAGTATTTAAAAATGCAAATTAAAATATGAAAACATTTTAATATAAATATTAAATAATATATTGTGGAGATAGAGGATATAGATAATAAACTGGACATGCACTTTGAGATACATTTCAATGACTGGTCCAAGATTACTGAGATATCAAGGGAGCTTTCTTATAACGGTGAAATAACAATAATATCGGAAGAAAAATCAATATATTTCTATGCTTTTTTCCCCAAAAATGATGCCGATAAATACAGATACCTTTTTCCGTTGTTTGATGTTGAGGAAAGAAAAAATTATTTTATGGCACTTGGAAGGATAAATAATAGAAATATAAAGGATACAATTGACAGTATATCCAATATAGACGGATTAATTATTAATTCATACTGGCTTAAATCAGGAAGCATAGTAATGGAGGGTTACTTCCATCATAATAAGCTGCAGGAATTTTCCAATATAATTTTATCCCAGATTGTTCAGGCTAAAAATATAAATAAAATATTGTTAAGGCCGGTTAAAAGCATATATGCTAACATTAAAAATTGCTGCCAAAATTTTAAAAATATAGTAATTAGCATCAAGTATGATGAATTTAACAATGCCAGGGTTGCCCAGCTGCTTAAAAATACAGATACAATTGCCCAGCTTATAGATAATTATCCGGTTAATAATAAATTCAGAATAATTTTGTATTCAAATGATGATTTAACAAAATATGATGGTATAAATGTAATATCAAGGGAGGATGGTATTTATACAACCAAAATAGAGGATGATTTTCTGGGAGTTTTGGGGAGAAAAACATTTGAATCGAGGATATCGTGGCAGTACTCTTTTATCTATGAAAAAATGGGGAGAATTTATGCCAGTTTTTTAATACCTGATTACCGTGCAAGGGAGTATATTGATATGATTATTGCATCGCAGATGGAAATAAAGAGAATGGATCTTGTTACAATAGAAAATTATTCAAATATTAACGAAGATTAAATATTATTCTGTAAATGTTGCAGTATTGCCATATCCCTCATAAACAGTAATATAAAGTTTAAAATTATTTAAATATTTAATTAGCTCATTTTTTAATTTATTATAGATGAAAATTGCTATATATTCTGCAGATCCGACATTATATTCAAAAACAAATGCCTCATTAGAGTTTATTACAAGTTTTAATTGACCATTGACATAAACATAGTAATTATTTTCCTTTTCATATTTTATATCATTTTTAGGGATTATAAATTTATGGTCCATGGAATCTATTAAAGGTTTCACAAGATTTTTTATCACGGTAAAATCTATAACCATGCCGTTTTCTGAGATTTCATTACACTGAATTTCAACATCAAGGGCATAATCATGCCCATGAAGACGCCTGCATTTTATATTATCCGGGACGTAGTGCCCGGAACTCCATGTTAAATTTTTTTCCCTTCCAAGTATTTTTATTGTAAACATAATTAATCACCGATCATCTTCATGGCCTCGGCCTTTAATGACCTTACCGCCTTTTTAACCGATGGATTATATTTAAGTGATGAGGTTACCATGACAGCATTCTCCTGCTTGACACCGCGCATCATCATGCACATGTGCTTCCCCTTGACAATTACCATGACAAACAATGGATCAAGATTATTGTATAGAAAATCCACAATTTCTGATGTCATATTTTCCTGCAGCTGCGGCTTGCTCGCTATTTTATTAACAGATCTTACCAGCTTGCTGACACCAGCAATATAGCCTGCCGGCTTTGGCAGATATGCTATGCTAACAGTACCCTCAATGGGCAGAAGATGATGTGAGCACATTGAATAAAATGTTATATCCTTTAATATAACCATGCTTTCCTTGCCCTCCAGCCTGAACTTTGTAAAATTGAAATCTCCAGACTGGCGCCATTCCCTGAAAAAGCTGTCTATTCTTCTTGGAGTGTTTTCGAGCTCCTCATCATTAAACCATCCGTATTTTTCATGTAAATTGTATATTAACCTCTTAATGCTATCCCTAAGTTCATCCTCACCATATTCAGTTTCTGACATTATACACCTCTAAGATCGCCAAATATATATTTATGTTCCTGTATCATAAATTTAACATCCGCGGGGGCAGATTCAATAAATTTTTCTGCAATCTCCCTAATGCTAGATTTATACACCGGTTGTATTATGAATTGTATCTTTCTATTTATATTATTTTTTATTTTTATGATCTCCTCAATTGCAGTGTTAAAATCTTTTATATCTCCAGCAACAAATTTTATATAATCTCCATCTGACATATAATTAAGGTTATTATAATTAAATTTTCCATACATCCCAGATGATGGCAGCTTGAAGTCTATATCCTTGTAAACATTTTTATATAATGGTAGGAATCTTTTGATATCAATACTGCCTGAGGTCTCTAAAAGTATTTTATATTCAGGGTATATCAATTTAACAAGATCATTTAAATCTCTCTGAAGTAGTGGTTCCCCACCGGTGATACATATCCAGTTAAAATCGTTTTTTTGATGCCATCCATGAATTATATCAATAATCCTATCCAATGAATATTCAGTGCCCTCATTAAATGAGTACTTTGTATCACACCATGAACACCTTAAATTGCAGTATTCTGTTCTTATGAAGAGCATTTTTTCACCCGTGTAAATGCCCTCTCCCTGTAATGATAGAAATATTTCATTTATCCGCATGTTTTTAATAAGTTTAATGTGATAAAAAACATTTATGGTTAAATCGCATAAATTAATAAATATATTAAGTATATACCTTAAAAAATGTCAACAACCTCTGAGAAAGTTCAGCAGTTTTTAAGGGACAATCCGGACATAAGAAATAGCATGAATATTGGAATAATTAACCAGTCGGCACTTGCCAGACATATAATGCATGAAATGTCAATAGAAAATTTTGACGCCGTACTTGCAGCGTTGAAACGCTATGATTATAAGGATCCATACCCATTAAAAAAGGAGGTTCTCAAAAAATCCAATCTTGAGATGGTTTCAGGGCTTTCGATTATTGTTATAAAAAGGACATATAATAATTTAAAGATAATAACCAACATTATATTAAATAATAAAAGGTTAAATTCTGTAAAAATTGTTGATACATCGGATGGCATAGCATTAATAGCTGAGGATGTTATAGCATCAGAAATAATGAAATATGTGCCTGATGAACAGATATTAAAGGTTGATACAAACCTTGGCGAACTGATAATAAACAGTCCAGAAGCAATAGAGAAGGCAACAGGTTACATTAATTATATTACCTCACTATTATCAGATATAAATATATTGCAGATAATATCTTTTTACAATGATACAATTATAATACTTGACCAGAAAAATCTTACAGATGCCTTTAAAATAATTTCGTCAAAAATAGGTGAGTGAATTATTTTTATAGTTATTTATCATATGGCCCTATGAGCCGTTATGACCGGATAAATGAATTCAGGGAAAAGAATATTCCTTCAGGTGATGTTCTTTCTGCAGCTGATCTTAATAGAAATGACATAATAGTTGATGTTGGTGCCGGATCCGGATATTATTCAAGATTATTTTCTGATTATGTTGACACTGTTTATTCTGTTGAAATAAATCCAGAGGCTGTGGAATTAATAAGAAAAAATTCAATGGATAAAAATAATATAAAAATTATAAACGAGGATATATGCAGCCTTGATATAAAAAATTTTAACAAGGTTTTCTATTCACTGGTATTCCATGATATAGAGTGCAAGGATTATATTTTTAATTTTATGATTGGTAATTCTAAAAAACCATTAAAGGTCATACTGATAGAATTTAAGAACAATGCCCCAATGGGCCCACCTGTGAATATAAGGATAGAACATGACCGGCTTAAAAAAATATTTGAAAACCATGGATTCAGGGAAGAAAATTATATAGACCTTAAATACAATTACATAAATACATATATTATGAAATAAATGATAAAAAATTTATAAAATAATATAATTATTAAACCATGAGTGAGGATAATAACGGAAACCGTAATTCAATTAAACCTGTACCTAACAAAAAATTATTGATTCCTGATGCACCAATTAAAAATGGAAAAACAAAGATAAGGGGTGGCAAGGAGAATGAGATACTTGAGGTAAATGAACCTGAAATAAATCCTTTTGGAATAAAGAATTCAAAGAGTATAATAAAGGAAAAACCAAAAAATAACCAGAATAAAAATAATGCAATATTTGGAAAAAAATAATATAGATTTAAAACCATTTTTAAATATAAATTTCTATGTGCATCATAAAAATATTATTTTGTAAATAACTCTAAAACATAAAATCAATATAAATTATTGACATAGCCAATTATGGTAATGTGTGTCATGTATAATTTAAAACTTAAAAATGTGCATCCATCAACAATATGTGTGCTGCTTTCCAAATTTGAGGATTCATTTAATGCGCTGCTGGATGTGATTACATCCCCGCTTCCAGAGGATAGCCTTGAGGAATTCATAGAGGGATATGCAAGAACCGACGAAATTATGCCTGAGGACAAAACCATTGGTTTTATAATAATAAATAAGGAAAAGAAGGTTGTGTCGTTAACCTTCACCCAGAATACCGGAATAGTAAGGCAGAATGTTGAAAAAATACTGGAAAAATATAAAAAACTTGGATACAAAACCGAGGTGGAGTACGCAAAAACTCCATATTAATACATTGTAAGGTTAAATTTTTTATCCATTTTCTCGTAATCATCTCTTGTATGGATTTCAAGAAGCTGTGATATTTTTTCCATAAATGGCACCGGATAGTTATCAAATTCCTCACGCCATAGAATTAGCCTCTTCTTTTCATCACTGAAAATGACAACCTCTCCATGTTTCTGAAGGCAGTGTATGCATTCCGCAGCACTTAATGGGTCATCCTTAAGCTCCTCAAAACATTCAGTATAGCTTTTCATAGATCACCGCACCTCTTTGCATCATATGACGGGTATTTTATATTATACCTGTTCATTGCGTATACTATATGATCCATTAATGACTGCTTATACTGTTCATAGGATTCAATGTATGGTATAAAGCTCAGGTCCTCATTTTCAAGAAATTTGGAAAAATCATCCATGGATTCATTTCCCTCTATAACATTAATTATATGCTGTAAAAGTTTTTCCTGTTTAATTTTTCTGGCATGTTTATATTTTTCTAAATTCTTTGCCAGAACGGAGTAGGCATTCACAAGATCACCCTGGTCAATTGAATCCTTAAATACCTCAATAACATCATTTACATCCACATTAACACCTCATATTACCGCTATACCCACCAGATACGTATAAAGGAAGAACACCACACCAAAGGCCACAGTAAGTACTGCTGTGGCTATTAGTGAATACTTTACCGATGGTGTTAAATTAAATTCCACCCTGCTATCGTAAACATAGGATTCCCTTATAATTCTAAAATAATAAAATACAGATATTACACTGTTGATAATTGCTATGACTGCAAGCCACCACAGACCGGCTGCAACAAGTGAGAAGAATAAAAAGTATTTTGCAAGGAATCCGCCTGTAATTGGAACGCCTGCCAGGGAAATAAGCAGAATCCAGAACGAGAATGCAGATGCCGGTGATTTTTTGGACAGGCCCTTAATATCATCTATCATTATCTTATCCTTCCTAATAAGGCTCATGGCAATGAATGACCCACCCTTCATGAATATATAAACAAGGGAATAAAACATTGCCGTTGCAATACCAAGCCTTATATATGTGGCTGCCGGAACGGGTGATGAAATATTGTAATATGAATAGCCTATAAGTGCATAAACAAGTATCAGGTAACCTGCCTGCGAAACGCTTGAATATGCCAGAATCCGTTTTAAATTATTCTGTGACAGTGCTGCAACATTGCCGTATGTCATTGTAAGTATTGATAATATTGCGAAGAAATAAAATACATAGTTATAAAATGCGGAAAATCCAAGAACGAGTATTTTTAATAGAATCATGTATGCGACAATCTTGCTGCCCGTGGAAAGAAAGGCAGAAATTGAGTTTGGTGATCCATCATATGTATCAATGGCCCACTGCTGCATGGGGAATATTGCAAGCTTAAATCCGAAACCAATTATTATAAATATAAATGCAATGAGAACAGCCTTATCAAAATATATATGATTTACATCGAAAAGATTAAAGGTTCTAAGCCCAAGGTAAAAGAATGATATTCCAAGAACATTAAATGCTGTGCCCACAGTGCTTATTATGAAATATTTAAGTGAGCCCTCTAGGTTACGCCTTGTTTTGTTATATGCTGCAAGCACATATGTTATTATACTAACACCCTCAAATGATACAAATAATATTAAAAGGTTATATGTGTATGCAGATACCAGCATGCTTAATGTCATAAAAATTATAAGGGAATAAAATACATCATATCTCCCCCTTATATCGTTTAATGATGGTATTACAATCATCATTGATGACGCAATGAATATAAGTGCCCAGAATGAATCAAAATCATTGAAAATAAGACCGTATGAAGAATAATTATTTGAAAATATCAGGGATAGTATAAAGGCCAGTGCCAGTACAATTAATGTAAATAATGCCATGGCCTTTTTATTATCCTTTCTTATGCCAAATGCCAGCGCAACGAAACCTGCAATACCAAGCAATATTATTGAGTAAAAATATTCATAATCCATGTCAAAACACCACACTAAGAGCTTTTGCATAGGAGGCAAGCAGTTTAAACATTAATGTTGGATAAACACCAAAAAATATGGAAGATACCAGCATAAATAAAAGTATTAAGAACTCCGGTTTTGTAAGATCCTTAAGCGGGCCAAGCTTTTCATTATAAAAACCATACAATGAACGCTGTGCTGCCCATATAAAATATGCAGCAGTAACTATAAGCCCGAAAATAATTATAATTGCAAACAATCCTATTGTTTCAAATGATGAAACTGTAACAGAAAATTCACCTATAAAGCCTGCAAGTGCAGGCAGTCCAAGCGATCCGAGGAGTGCGGCAAGGAAAAATG
The DNA here is from genome assembly GCF_038728925.1 of Acidiplasma sp. Taxonomy (NCBI): domain Archaea; kingdom Methanobacteriati; phylum Thermoplasmatota; class Thermoplasmata; order Thermoplasmatales; family Ferroplasmaceae; genus Acidiplasma; species Acidiplasma sp. The sequence continues at coordinate 33,313 of NZ_JAVYSZ010000013.1, read as the reverse complement.
TTGATGCGTATGGCATCTGCCTGTAAAGGCCACCAAGGCCATAAACCTGTATTGTATGGGTTCTCTTATAAATAAACAGCAATGAGGCGAAGGCAAGGGATGTAACAAATGCATGGGCTATGGTCTGGTACATTCCGCCTGCAAGGTCAAATGTTTTAACATATCCTGTTGATATAATGCTTGTACCAAACGATATTGTCACAAATGCCATTTCGCCTGCGCTCGAATATGCTATCATCCTTTTCAGGTTTGTCTGGAACATTGATGTAAATGCAAAGTAAACAACGCTTATTAGGCCAAGTATTATTAAAAAGTAGACAAGACTCTTTGGGAATAGTGGTGTAACCGGGTATAATATGCCTAAAAGTCCATAACCACCCATGGATAAAAGTCCGCCGGATAATAAAATACTCCCTGAAAATGGTGCAGTATAATGAGCATTGGGCAGCCATTCATGTAATGGAAATGTTGGGAGCTTGATTAGAAAAGCAAGGAGAAAACCAAAAAATGAGAAATAAAGTGCGAATTTTGGCAGTGATTTCTGAAATGCCAGATTCATAAGATCTGATATCTGAAATGTAAATACCTTGAATTCAATAAAATAATATGTAGAAAGCATGAATATTGATAGAAGCAGAAAAAGTGACCCCACATGTGTATAAATAAAGAATTTAATTGATATTTTTTCCTTGTTTATTGTGCCATACTTTGCTATGATGAAAAACATCGGTATTAAAACAACCTCCCAGAATATATAAAAGAACAGAAAATTTCTGACAGAAAATAAACCAACAAGACCAAATCCAACTGACATTAAAAGCCCAAAGAATGTGTCGTTATTTTCCCTTTCACCTATGGAAAGTGCAAATATTGTCACAATAAGTGCCATAATAACCAATAAATCTGTGAACCCTGTGAGGCCAAGTGAAAAATTTAACTCTATATGTATTCCTGAACTTGTATAATTTGCCAGAACATAATTGTATTTTGCAATTATATTTCCAAGGTAATTATTAAACCTAATGAAAGAGTATATTACAAAGGCCACAGACATTATACCAAGAAATACCATTGAAAAGTATTTGGCATATGACCTGGCAAAGAATGTAATAACCACGCCTATAAATAATACCAGAAGAAAATATGGAAGGAACATTATTTAATCATCCCCAGAAGTTCTATTATTATGAATAATATAGATAGACCTATGAGCAGAAAAACAACATAATAACCTGCAGAACCCGTCTGAATTTTTCTAAGGCCGGTACCGGCATCAGCAAGGTCAGAACCCATTTTATCTATGCTGTTATCATATGTTCTATCCCCATGGCCTATATAAAATGATAATGGTAATATGATCCTTTCAGCAACATAATCAGTATAAATGATATCAAGATAAAATTTGTTTTTAATTATTCTGTACAGAGGATTTCTTGATATATCTATCTTCTTATTTACTGTGTAATAATATATCATATATGCTATTCCTATGCCTATAAATGAAAATATTACGGGTATTACAGCTATGTAAAGTGGTGGTGTATATATATTTACTCCAGAGTATAAAAATTTATAGAATGGCTTCTGAATAATTCCAAGGGTAAGCGATAGAAATGCAAGCACCATAAGTGGGGTTAAATATACAAGTTTTGGGTCCCTGGCATGTTCGGCAAGGTATGATCTTGGCTTCCCAAGAAATACAAGAAAATACATTCTAAATGTATATACCGCAGTAAGAATTTCGCTAAAGAGAAGCAAAAGCCATGGTATAATGCTTCCCCCATTTAAATAATATTCATATGATGCTGATATAATCTGGCCCTTTGAAAAGTATCCAGCTGTTGGAGGTATGGCCGCAAGTGTTATTGCGCCTATTAGCATAAGAATTGCGGTTACAGGCATTCTTCTGAAGAGACCCCCCATTTGCTTTATATCCCTCAATTCAAGCAGTGCTATTAGTATAACTGCTGCAGACATAAACAAAAGTGCCTTAAATATGGCATGAACCACAAGATGATACATGCCAAATGTGACACCAGAATAGCCAATAATACCTCCAAGGCCTATCGATGCCAGCATGTAACCCAGCTGGCTTATTGTTGAATATGCAAGTACCCTCTTTATGTCATTCATGACTATGCCTAGTATGCCGGCGAAAAATGCTGTAAATGCACCTATGGCGGTAACGGTATAAAGTGAGTATGCCGCTGAATACTCAAATAATGGAAAAACTCTTGCCACAAGATAAACACCGGCGGTAACCATTGTTGCCGCATGTATAAGGGCGGAAACAGTGGTTGGGCCCTCCATGGCATCAGGTATCCACACGTGCAGCGGGAACTGAGCTGATTTTGCTATGGCCCCTGCAAGAATTAAGAGTGTTGCAAGTGCAAGCGTATTTTTTCCAATTAAAATGGATATTTTATGTGCATTTGTAATAAGATATGGTATGCTGAGGGGGCTCACAGGGCTTATTTTAACAAGTGAGGTGTAAAGCACTGCCATGCCTATAATAAATAAAAGGTCCCCCACCCTTGTAACAAGAAATGCTTTTTTTGCAGCAGAGGCTGCATTTGGCTTGAAAAACCAGAAGCCTATTAATAAATATGAGCAAAGCCCGACTATTTCCCAGAAAAGGAATAATAAAACCAGATTGGATGATATAACAAGCCCCAGCATTGCTGTAACAAACAGACTTGTTTCTGAGAAGTATATATTTTTTCTTGGGTCCTCCCTCATATAAAATATGGCAAAGAGATTAATCATTAATGAAACAAAGGAAACCATCATTGCCATTAAAACGGTAAGATGGTCTATGTATATGCCAAAATCTATATTATAAAACCACTGGTAATGGACATATATTGCATTATGATTTAAAAGATACAGATATGCATCTATTACAAGTATTAATGATAATAATATCATTATTGAGCTGAAAATTCCAGATAATTTTAGTCTGTATTTTCCAATTATGTATTCAGCAGGAAATGCAATTAATGGAAATATAAAAATTAAAAAGTATATGCCTACCATTTTATCTCCCTCAGCAGTGAAATGTTAATCTTACCATATTTTTTATAAACAACTGTAAATATTGCTATGCCCACAGCAGTTTCTATTACGCCAACAGCAATAATAAATAATGCAAATATTATCAGGCTTGTGGAATAATATAATGATGCTATGCCAACAACGTTTATTAATGCAGCGTTTAAAAGAATTTCGAGTGATATTATAAGCCTTATTCCAACCCTGGATGTTATAATACCGTATATGCCTATTGTAAAAAGAAGTAATGATAATTCAAGTACATATATAATATTCATTTTACCTCACCTGCTATAAACATAACACCTATGATGGATGCAACAAGTATAACTGAAAGCAGTTCAAATGGAACAAGGTAGGCTGAAAAGAGTAATTTTCCTATATTAAATAAATTCTGTGTCCTTGGTATAAAGCTTGCCCTAATGAAAAGTATGTTTGCCGCGAATATTATAAAAAATACCGATACCGCAATTTTTTGCAATTTATTCTTCATTTTCATAGCCTCCGGTCAGCATTAAAACAAACACAATTAGTATTATAACAGCGCCGGCATATACAAGGATTTCAACAGCGCCGATAAAGCTAAGGCCAAGCAGTATAAACATTGCAGCCAGATCAAGAAGAAACATAAGAAGATATATTGTTGAATGAGTTAGATTATTGGTTCTTACGCTTGCCGCAGCAAAAATGACCGCAATGGCTGCCAGTATAAGAAAAATTAACGTATAAATCATTTTATGACCTCATCCTCCTGCATTGTTAGCTCCTTCGGTGAGTATGTAAAACTGTTTCTGGTTCTTGCATCCTCGAACTGATGTGTTAGGTATATTGCATCTGTGGGGCATATTTCCTCACAGTTTCTGCAAACCGTGCACGTTCCAAAATTTACATCCGGGTAAATGTGTCTCTTGTTCTGAAGATTTTCTCTTGCCCCTCTGGCAGTTTCTATAACAACGTCACCCTTGGGTTTTGCCTCCTCATCTATTTTCCAGACCTCCATCTTAATGCTGTGGTTTGGACATACCTGCTCGCATAATGTGCATCCAATACATGCCTCAGGGCTCAGAAATATTCTAAAACGGAATCTTTCAGGTATTTCTCCCTTATCCTCTGGATACTGAACAGTCACAGGCTTCTTAAACATAAATCTTCCTATATTATACATTGTCTGCAATGAACCTATGACCGGAATCGGCTTTTTTGGTATTTTTACCTCCTTTACTGTTGCAACCATCTTTCATCACCTTATATACAAAACAAACAGGCCTGCATAAACAAGATTTATAATGGATATGGGAAGCAGGTATTTCCAGCCGAGATTTACGAATTTATCAACCCTGATTCTTGGCAGGGACACCCATGCCAGGAATGCTATTAAAACAAGTATTATTGTTTTTATAAACAGGTATATAAACCCTAAATCGGAACTTGCCGGCCCATTATATGCACCCAGGTATAAAATTGAAACAAAGAATGAACCAAGGTAAACCATGCCAAAAAGACCTATATAAAATAGACCGAATCTCATTCCAGAATACTCTGTTGTGTATCCTGTTATTAATTCACTATCACTTTCGGCCAGATCAAATGGTGTAAATGATGCCCTGGCCACCATCGATATGTAAAATATGAGAAGGCCGAGGGGGTCAATAATTCCATATGGTATTACCTGATTTTCAACTATACCTGCAAGACTCAGGCTGTTATATGTCTGTGCCCCTGTTATAAACGACCTGGATGATATCATTATTATGGCCAGTGCACTTATTAGCATTGGAACCTCAAATGAAACATCCTTTGCAACCCCCCTTAAGGCACCAAGCAATGCATAATTACTCTTTGTGCTTATTCCGGCAAGGATTTCTCCAATGGGCAGCAGTGATAAAACTCCAAATAAAAGTACTAGTGTAACATCAGAATGTGTTATTGTAAGCGACCCAAAGTAGGCAAGACTTCCATATGGAATTATAACAAATGATACCATGGTTGTCATCATTATAATTAAGGGCGCGAGCCTGTAGGCCAGATCGTCCCTGTTTGCTGGAAGTATTGATTCCTTGCCAATAAGTTTAAACGCATCGGCAACAACCTGCAGCAGACCATATTTTCCAACCCTGTTTGGCCCTATCCTCAGCTGTATTCTTGCCATGTATTTTCTGAATACATATATTAGGGCCATAAATGAAATTCCAACAAATATTAAGATGAATATTGTTTCAAGCAAATATGCTAAACCATAGGAAACTCCAGGCCCAAGAAACGAAAACCAGTCATGAATTCTAATTAATAGATTCATCTGTCAATCTCACCTATTACAGTATCTATTGATCCTATGATCACAATCAAATCTGCTATCATTAAGCCCCTGGCCATTACAGGTACTACTGATATATTCTTAAATGCCGGGCTCCTGACGTGAACACGGTAAGGTTTTACTGTATTATCCCCCCTTACATAAACACCAAATTCACCATTGTCGGATTCAACTCTTGAAAAGACCTCTCCATCACCCTTAACCCTTAGCATCAATGATTTTTTTGCCTTATTATTAAAATATGGCCCATCCGGTATCTTATCAAGGCACTGATCTATAATTCTGATGGACTGCCTCATCTCCTCTATTTTCAGCACAAACCTTCCAATGTTATCCTTCCTGTGCGATATGGGCACATCAAAGTTTACCTTATCATAGAATAGATAAGGTGCATCCTTTCTAACATCGTATGCAATGCCTGACCCCCTTAAAAGTGGGCCGGTAACACCGTAATCCAGTGCCACATCAGGTTCGAGGATTCCTATTCCATCATTCCTCTGCCAGAATATTTCACTGTGTATAAACATATTATATATGTCCTCAAGCCTCTTTTTGAAATTTTTCGAAAATTCCCTGATGTCATTTATAATTTTTTCATTAAAGTCCTGGTAAACACCGCCAATGCTTATGTAATTTACCTCCTGCCTTCCACCGGAGGCCTCCACAAATATTTTCTGGATTTTTTCCCTTTCTGCAAAGCAGTGAAAGAATGGAGTTAGCATGCCCATATCAAGGCCAAAAGCACCAAGCCCAACAAGCCTGCCTGCAAGCCTGTTTAATTCGGCCATGATCATTCTAATCCATTGTGCCCTTTCCGGTGCCTCTATGCCTGTTAATTTTTCAACCGCAGTTACATATCCAAGCTCCATATTCATTGCGTCCAGATAATCCATTCTATCGAAATATATGATATTGTTAGCATAAATATTAAGCTCACAGATCTTTTCTGCATTGCGGTGCAGAAATCCTATGGTTATATCAACATCCTCTATGATTTCCTCATTTAATTTAACCCTGAATCTTAATATTCCATGTATTGAGGGGTGCACGGGGCCAAGGTTTAATACCGTATATCTTGACATTACCAGCCCTCCCTTTCATCAAAGCTTACATGCTCATTTCCCTCAGAATCCATGCTTACATACTGAACCTTCTTTAAATCATAATCCTTTCTTAATGGATGGCCTACCCACTCATCTGGAAGTAGTATGCGTCTTAGGTTTTCATGTCCCTCAAATATTATTCCCATAAGATCATACTGTTCGCGTTCATCCCAGTCTGCTGCCTTCCATAAACCAACAAGTGATGGTACCTTTGAATCGTAGGTTAATACCTTGACACCAAGGTACTCATTTTTATCAAAATTATGTAAATGATAAATAACCTCCAGATGATCTTTCATATCAACGCCGGTTATTGATGAGAGATAATATCCCTGTGATTTAAACTCTGTCATTGCCTCTATTAAATCCTTCTTATCCAGGGTTATTACCCTCATTCCTCCCTTATCCTTTTCATCAGCAATTATATTATACATAAAATCACCTGTCCGTTTCGCCCCTTATTTTTTTCTGAAGTGTTATTATTCCGTATGTTAAGGCCTGTGGAGAGGGTGGGCAGCCGGGTACATAAACATCCACCGGAATAACCTTATCAACACCGAGGACAACTGAATAACCATCGACGTATGGCCCGCCCTGAATAACGCATACACCCATTGCTATGACATATTTTGGATAGGGCATTTCCTCATATATCCTTCTGACCCTTGGTGCCATTCTTTTTGTTGTTGTACCTGCAACTATCATTAAATCTGACTGCCTTGGAGAATTCCTGAATATTTCACTGCCGAACCTCGATATGTCCAGATCTGCAGCCTGGGTGGCCATCATTTCTATGGCGCAGCACGCCAGCCCCATGGTCAGGGGCCAGAGCGAGTTGGATCTGCCCCATTCAAGGGCCTTTTCCAAGGTTGTTGTTTTAACTCCCAGGTCTCCAGTCTTCATCTCATCCACCTCATATATCCACGTCTAAAGGCATAGTATACAGCAAATAATGGCATGGCTATAAATATAATTGTCTCTATGAACGAAAATAGGCCAAGTGAGTAAAAATCAAATGCCCAGGGAAGCAATAAAAGCATATCTATATCGAAGAGAACAAATAATAAGACTATTACATAATACTGCACTGTTATATTTCCAGCAGGATATTCCTTTGCAACCTCACCGCTCTCAAATGGATGCAGGTATGAATCGTCCTTTGCCGGTGGATTGTTTTCTATCGCCAGGTTTTCCATAATATCCTTTCTTTTAAGGCTTATCTTCCATGGCCTGTACCTGTTCTGTGAAATTGATGGCAGGATTTTAAATAGCAAATAAAGGGAAAGGCCAACCAAAATTATTGTAATCATTAATGCAATGTAACCCGTTAACATTAAGTGTATATTTTTTATCTATATATAATAATGTCGTTAGTAAGAAAACTAAAGGTTCCACAATAAACAAATGTAAAAATTTTTTATACTTTATTTGATATTTGTTATACAAAAACTGTAATTTTAATCAAAAAAGTACATTTCATAAAATCGTATTACGAATTATTTTTAATATTTTCGAATATTTTTATTGCGTCTCTGGCATCAAATGACGACTTAGTTTTATTCTTTAATAAATATATTAGATTTTTCTCTGTTATTTCCTGTGTTTTCATTAATTCTATAATTATCTCCCTTAATCTGCCTGCATCCAGAGGTTTTAATTCTTCGGCATTTGCCAGAATTTTTAATGGATACTTCCCTGATATGTATAATTCAAGAGCCTTTTCAACAGAATCACGACCCCATTTGTTTTCATTTGCCATGGTAAATATCTCCATCAGTTCATCTCCTGATAATTTCTTATTGTATTTTTTTTCATATTCAGGTAATTTTTGAAGTATAATCCTTGAAATTATTTTTGGTTCGTTTAATACTTTAATATAATCCTTGAAATCTCCATAAAGATTATTATTTATTATTCCCATGGCCTCTGTTTGTGAGAAACCATAATTATTTTTTAAATTGTTTAATGCGTCCTCCATGGATTCGGGAACAAGCACTTCAAGGCTATTAAGCCGTTTTAGTGGTATTTCTATTAAGCCAATATCCGTCTCAGGGTACATTCTCTCACCACCTGAGAGTGGCCTTAAAAACCTTGTTTCACCATCCTCAGTTGCTGCCCTTGTTTCTGCCAGATTCATTGACATTAAATTTTTCAGCCTTTCATCAAGCTCAGATTTAAAGGCAGTTATAATTTCAGGATCCGTAATTACCATTATGATGGCATCATTATTTTCAATGCCCATAAAATTGTTAATATTATTTACATCATTATCGGTGAGACCGTATCCGGGAAGTTCATCACTGTGCATCATTCCACCAATACCCATATTTTTTGCGACATCTGCAAGCTCTCTACCAAGCCGGTAATTTCCATTCTTAAGAAGGCCACGGGCATTGTTTATTTTAGCACAGAAAACCTTTTTATTTTTATTTAGCCCTGCTTTAATGATTTTTGAATCTGTATCTTTTAAAATGTATGTAATATCCATAAAATCTGTGATTTCTGTTCCACCCCTTGCCTTTATTATACCGGATATGTCTGCCAGTGATTTTTGTCTTTGAATTTCATATTTAATTGTGTCCTTTATCAGGGATAGTTTGGAAACTCCCTTTATCTCAACACGGCCGTAACCCATTGAAAAATTAACATCCTGCCTGATGGAGTCAACCTCTCCCCTGAATTTTCCGGTGGACATGACTATAAATCCTATCTTTCTTGCAGTTTCAATTGCATGGTTTTCATCCTTAATATCTGGCTCTGTGGAGATTTCTATTAATGGAATTCCAAGGCGATCCAGAGAATAAAACGCATTTTTACCGCTTTCAGATATTTTTCTGGATGCATCCTCCTCTAGTGTAACAGTTGAAATTCTTACCCTTCCCTGGGATGTTTCTACATATCCATTTAACCCTACAATCCCCGTGCGCTGGAAACCTGATGTGTTTGATCCATCTATAACTATTTTTCTCATAAAGGAAACATAATCAACAATTTTACAGTGAAGGGCCATTGATACTATAATTGCTGTATTTATATTAGAATCATCCGGCATATGCGGTGGCTCCTCATCAGCATCAACCAAACATGAATTGGTGCTGGTATAGTAATTGAAATCCCTGTTTCGTATATTCTCATATCTTGCCGCACGATCAATATGGCCCATCTCACTCATTGTTGGTGTCATTTTTCTTTTAAAAAGATAATTAGATTTTTCTCCTTCAGTGCTGCAGCTACAGAAAAGTTTAACGCCCTTTAATTGAAAATGTATCTCCAAACCTATTTTCATTATTACCACTCCAGAATTCTTCTGCTGTTCAACTCACCACGCAGATTTGATTTCATTAACTTTACAAGGTTATCGGGGTAATTTGCAAGGAGGAACATTGCCTTAACCATGGCAGTTTCAGGTAGCATGTCCCCAAGTGGAATTACACCGGCATCCAGAAGATATCTACCTGTGGAGTAAACATTCAGATTAACTGAACCATAAAGGCACTGCGATGTCATAAAAAAATATGTATCCTTGGAAAGCCTTTTAATCGCATTGATAATATTGTCTGAAACATGGCCAAGGCCAGTACCCATAATTATAACTGCCTTTTTGTTTCCTGCAATATTAATAAAGTCCTCCTCTGGCATTCCGGGATAAAAATAAATAATTGATACAGAATCATCCATTTTATCATTTAATATATTTTCATCCTGTCTTTTCATGGCATTATTATTCACGCTGATCCTGCCATCAGTGTATGTTGCAAGAGGCCTGATGCCTATAGACTGAAATGCATCCCTTCTGCTTGTATGCATTTTTCTGGCCCTTACACCCCTGTGAAATGACACAGTGCCATCCGACGTGTCAGAATGCATCACAATTCCGACCTCGCCAATGTCTGATTTTGTAAAATTTATTGATGCCTCTATATTTATAAATGCATCACTGCTTGGCCTGTCGGAACTCCTCTGGCTGCCAGTAAGTATTATTGGCCCTGTTAATTTTTCAAACATAAAGGATAAGGCAGAGGCTGTATGCTGCATTGTGTCAGTTCCATGGAATATTACAACACCAGCATTTTTATTTAAAACATCCCTGGCCCTTCTTGCATACTCAATCCAGTATTTTGAATTTACATTTTCACTTAATATATTTGCGACATTTATCTGTTTAACATTAAATTCAGATATATTATTAACAAAATTATATATATACGATATATCCCTAACAGGCTTAACCGCACCTGTCCTGTAATCGACGGAGCTGCCGATGGTTCCACCGGTGGTTAATATGTAAACCTCGTTTTTACCATTTATTTTGATTTCCCTTATATTATCCTGTGCAACGTAATTATTTTCATATTCCCTTAAAATTTTGATGTTTTCATTTAGGGCGCTGATATTATAACCATTTGATAGCTTTATTGTGGTAATTTTTCCATCATTTTTTATGAATATACCACTGTATGAATCACCCTTATATTCAAAATCAATTTTTTCCCCTGTTTTCATTTGTTGCCTATTGTTAAAATATATAAAAACTTTATAATTATTAATATTAAGAATTTACATAAAACCATGGCCTTTCATAATTTCCCTAGCAATTATTAGTTTTTGTATTTCATTTGTGCCCTCATATATCTGGGTTATCTTTGCATCCCTGAGATGCCTTTCAGCATTAAAATCTGTTGTGTAACCGTATCCACCAAAGAGCTGCAATGACCTTTCTGCAACATACATGGCAGTATCAGATGCATACATTTTTGCTATTGATGATGCCTCAATTGAATTCTGCTTTTTATCATATTTATCAGCTGCATCATAAATTAAAAGCTCTGATGCTTTTATTCTTGATTCCATTTCCGCAATGGTAAACTGTATACCCTCAAAGTTAATTATTTTATTTCCAAACTGTCTTCTGGTATTAATATATTCAAGTGCCTCATCAAACGCTGATTTGGCTATTCCAAGGGCCTGGGCCGCCACACCAACCCTTCCAGCGTCCAGGGTCTCCATTATAACCCTGAAGCCCTCATTATATTTCCCCACAATGTTTGAGGAATCCACAAATACATTATTAAAATTCAGTTCAACGGTGCTTGACCCCCTGATTCCAAGCTTGTGTATATCCCTGCTTATTTCAAGACCTGGTGTATTTGCATCAACCACAAATGTTGTTATGCCCTTATGCTTTAATGCTCTATCCGTGCTTGTATCAACCACAAAAAACTTTGCCGTTCTGCCATTTGAAATAAATGTCTTTGTTCCGTTTATTACATAGCCATCACCTGATTTTTCCGCCCTTGTGGTTATCGATGCAGCGTCACTACCGGCACCGGGTTCTGTGATTGCGAGGCCTCCAATTTCACCTGAAGCCACCCTTGTTAGGTATCTTTGCTTTAAGTCCTCGCTCCCAAACATTATAACCGGCTCGGCAAATAGTGTTAATGTCCCATCAAGTATTAATGCAGTGCTTGGACATGCATATGAGATTTCCTCAATAATTTTCATTAAAACCGAGAATCGAAGGCCGTTACCACCATATTTTTCTGGTATATAAAGTGCAAACAGGCCCATATCCCTCATGGCCTGAATAATATCCTCAGGGACATAAGCCTTCTCATCTATTTCCCGTGCCCGGGGTTTAATCTTTGATTCTGCAAGCTCATGAACAACATTTATTATCTGATTTTCTGTCTCATTAAACATAATAGTGAATGGTATTAATTAATAATATTTTTCGCAATGAAATAAAATTATAAGGAGATTTTAGATTTGGTGCTGTGTATAATATAGCATTAAATATATCAAATAAGAATGTTTTAATCTTTGGTGCCGGCAGAATTGCTGAAAGAAAAATAAAAACAATAATAGATGAAAATTGCAAAATAACAGTTATAAGCGTTAATGCAACAGAATACATAAAGGCTTTGGCAATCAATGGTAAAATAAGGTTAATGCTCAGAAATGGCAGTATAAATGATGTTAGTAAAAAATATTTTATTATTTTTGCAGCAACATCAAATAAAGAACTAAATAATGAAATATGTAAAACGGCAGATTCCATGAATATACTCTGCGATAATGTGTCCAATCATAATACATCAAACTTTATTTCTTCTGCAAGTATGAAAATAAGCGGCATTAGCATTTCAATAAATACCGGCGGTGTAAATCCATCCCTGGCAAAAATTTTGAAAGAGGAGCTTTACAATGATATCATGGATGGAAAAAATGAATTTGTTAAACACATAAAATATTTATTAGATAATTAATTAATGAATTATGAAATACCTTGGCACAAAAAAAATATATGAGAATATTGATGAAATAATAAATCCTGAGCATACAGCAATTGTTCTCTGGGACCTGCAAAATGGTCTTGTTGAAAATGTTTTCAACAAAGATGAGCTGGTAGGTAATATAAAATCTCTTATTGCAGAGGCACGCAAAAAGAATATTAAGCTAATTTATACTAAAATAACACCACTTCCATTTGAATACATGCCCGCACCAGGAATTTATTCCTATATGAAAAGGTTTCATATAGATGACCCATCCAAACTGCCGGTTTTTATGAAACCAGGATCCAGAGAGGCTGAAATTTACAGTGACTTTGAGCCTTCTGATAGGGACTTCGTGCTAAATAAAAATACTGCAAGCATATTTATTGGCACAAACATCGATAATATGCTTAAGGCCGCAAAAATAGAGACCTTAATTTTTACAGGCATTGCAACAGAAATAGGCGTGGAATCAAGTGTTAGGGACTCTCTAAATCTCGGTTATTATACCGTTGTTGCATCTGATTCTTGTTCATCGGCAAATAGGGAGGGACATGAGGCAGCCCTGAAATCCATGGGAAGTGTTGCCATAATTGAAACAACAAAAAATATAATCTCAACATTAGAAAAGTTATAATATTATTTTTGTTTTATATTTTTATGGATATTAAAAAATATATAAAAATTAAGAATGACATAGAGACTATTGTAGGTATAATTATTGGTATTATATTTGGCGCAAGATTTATCTCCTTTTTAAGCGCATATGTTTTACATTATACATCAATGAATTTATCATCCGGTGCAGGTATATATGCACCATTAATTGCCATCATTACTGGTATAATAATATTCTTTGGTATAAGAACCCTTGCCTATTTATTATCATCTATGTTCCTGGGCATGGGCATAGGAATAGCCTTCTATGATTTAACAGGAATAGACATACTGCATAAAATTGCTGTGGTATTAGCCTATTTACCATTTGTACATTAAATATTTATCAAATGATAATTACCATAATCAAAATGATATATACAGTATTTTTATAATAATTTGGTTCCCAATTTTTATAAATTTGATATGAAAACAAAAATCATAAAGATAATATATGGAAATAATGATACACAAAAGAATGTTTTCGATTATGCATAAAAGGCTTGATCATAAATTTATACAGCTCCTGCAGAGGTTTAATGATTCACATGATTATGGCCCCATAATAGATTACTTTAGGGAGAATCTGGAAAGCATTAAAAAATATTATAATAAAAATATTGCAGATATATTGTATAATTATTTGAAATTTAATGATATACCGGAAGAATTAAGAAATTTAATATATTCTGTTGACCCGGAAAATAAAATTTTTGACACCATAAAATTAAAAGGTTTTATAAAAAATAATGATTTCAACAGTTTTATAGATTATCTAAGTTCAAAAAGGGAATTGATTAATGATGATTACATAGTATCACTTTTAAATAATTTCCTGGATAAACGGCCAGAGTTTGACCGTGTATATTACCTTATATACTTTGGTAAATACAGCGCTGATCTAATTAATGAATACCTTCAAAAGTTTTATAATTATGATGATTTCAGGAAACTTGTGGATCTTATCATTGAATTATATGGTAAGGATTATGCAATGGATGCAATTAATAATTGCATTTCCATCAATAATGATATAAAGTGTATGTATTTGCTTGGTGATCTGCTTCTTGATACAGGCCAGAGGGAAAAATTAATACCGCTTGTAAATAAAATTATATCGCTTAACCCAAAAAAACCAAATATGAGGATAGCAAGGTACCTGTTCTACACAGGCAATTACAAGCAAAGTATAGATTATATGATATTATCAGATAACACCAATCAAATGCTGGCAGATGCCTATTATTATTCAGGGAATTATGAAAATGCACTTATAATATATAAAAATATATACTATAATATTAATAAAAATGTTATAAACAGAATTATTGAAATAGAGTATAAAATAGGCGATTATGCATCCACGCTTACATATATAAATTATAATAAAAATAACCTAAGCAGAGAACAGCTTATATATAAAATAAATTCAGAAATAAACCTATTAATGTTTTTCGAGGCCGAGGATGATATTAAAGAGTATCAAAAACAGTACGGAACAGACAATGACATATTGAAACAGATGCTAATTTATTACCGTAAAAACGGCGACATTGACCTTGAGTTTGAAACTGCATTAAACTTGGTTAAAAATAATTCTGCTGATGATTTTGTATACAGGACAATACTTAACTATTATTATAAAAATGGTGAGAATGAAAAAATTATAAATTTTATGGAAAAACAAAATATAATGGAAAGGTACCCTGAATATTATATTCCGGCGTTAATATACACCAATAAGTTTGATGTCGGGCTTGCACAAATAAATAAAAACCCTTCAATACTGGGTAATGGCAAGGTCATTGATACAATCTTTTTATTTAGCAGGAATAACAGGTTTTTGGAATTTTTTGAAAAGTATAAGTATGATTATGAACTGCTTTCTTTAATAATTGATTTTTTAAAGGGCAGGGAAATAAAGGACCCATTTAGTTACATAAAGTCTGTAATAAATTCAGGGTCAATTTCGTGTGCCTATATTATATCATTGATTACAATAAATTTTGAAAAACATTCAATACCAAAAAAAATAAATGACATGCTGGACATGGACAAATTTAGGGATATAAAAATTTTAATTGAGAACATCATGGATATCTATTCTGGAATTATTGATACTGCTGAGCATGATTCCAAATATTTTATATACCCTGTTACGGAAACATTAATAAGATCAGGGAGGATGGATCAGGCCCTTTCTTTGCTTGGAAGCATGGATGGATTCGATAATGATCCGTTCATAAATTATTTCATGGCACTTATTAAATATTATAAAAAGGAGTATTCAGATGCAAAACGTTACATTAATTATGCCATAGAAAAGCTTGACAATGAAAAATTTATGGCTGTGAAATTTTTAATATACTTAATAGATAAAAATTCAGATATGGTAGATATAGCCAATACAATTTCTGATAAAGATATGTCATGTGTTTATCAGTATGTTTATGATATGATACTTCAGGCAAACATTGTTCCTAATGAGGATATTTATGTTAGACTTAAAAACCTGAATATTGAGGATATAAATTTGCTTAGAATAAAGAGATATTTTGCAAATAATTTTAAAGACAGAATTCAATATTCTGCATTAATTCTAAAAAATGGATTAAATGTAAGCGATGTGATCAAGCACTATTATATAATTTATGAGAAAAATCCTGATAATGCAGCCAGATTTTTATTAAAAACAGGTCTTGTAAATTATAAAATTTATTCAATTTTGGGTGATTATTATTTCTCGAAAAAAATGTATAATGAGGCCATATTTAATTATCTTATGGCATATATAAGAAAACCTGAAGCGAACTTAATTAACCTTAAAACGCTGCTTGAATCCGTAGATATTTATGGCAATTCAGTTGATTACCTGAAATCAATTGGTAATTATTTCCTTTTATCTGTTTTATATATTGTAAAGGGTGATTTAATACCCCTCGGTGATCTACTAGTGGAAAAGAAATTAAGAAGAATTTATTCATTTGCAATTTTAAAGGATTTTGATTCGCCTGTAATTATGAATGCCCTTAAGGACGTTTTCAATGAAACACATGATAATGTTATTGGTGAGCTGATTGCCGATGGTTTTATACATAATGAAAATTATAATGAGGCTGAAAAAACACTCAAGGTTGTTTATTATTACAACAGAAATAGCCAGGCCATTCTTTTAAAGCTGGCACATGCAGAGTATCTAAATAATAATGAGGAGGAATCCATGTACCTTTTAAAAGCAGGTTTCAGAAGGTTTAAATCCATTTATTTATTTAATTTATTAATAGATTTTTATTATTCAATCAGGAATTATGAGGGTATATTAAACGTAAGCAAAAAATTCCAGAATCTTATAAATTCAAATAATATTAAATATATTTTATATTCATATGCGAGACTTTTTATGTATAATGATTTATATTTAATGGAAACAAAGTACCAAGGCATGATAAACCATGAGGTAAAATCTGAATTAAAAAATAGAAAAATAGCCTCATTGAAATTTAAAAACGTTATAGAATACGCAAAATTAATTCTGAAAAAAGAGTATGATAATAATAAAATAATTGACAGAGAGCTTGCAACATCAATTATTCCGGAATATTTCATAAATGAGGTTTATGATTTTCTGGAATCCAGAGAACCGTACACATTCATAGATAAATATAAGTATAACCAGATGTCAATAGAAGTATTAAGGGCGCTTCGTAATATGGGCATTAAAAATATACATGAGATTAAGATATATCACATAAATCATATTTTAAATGATGTTATAAAATCAAAAAATTTTTATATATTTCTTAATTGGGCCATGAATAATGAAATAAATATTAATATTTCAAAGGCCGCCCTTGCAATGTATAAAGACCTGGAAAATAAACCAGGATCAATTATGGATATTGTATCCAGGTTTAATATAGGCGTTCTTGATGCCATAAATATACTGGATTCGGTTAACAGAGAGATTAAAAATGATGTATAATAGATTTAATGAAAGAAATGATATATTTATTGCGGTACTAGTATTAACACTGGCATTTACAATGTTTTTAACAGGTGGAATATACCATATTAACGTGGCATTTCTGCCAATTTTTGCCCTTACTGGCTTTAGTGTAACAGTTACTGCATTTCTGCTTCATGAGCTTGCACACAGAACTGTTGCAAGAAGGCTCGGCGCTGTTGCATTTTTTAAATTATGGAATCTCGGAATAATTCTTGCGCTTATAACCTCATTATTTGGCTTCATCATAGCAGCGCCAGGTGCGGTTGAATTTGCCGGACTTTATGATTCTGAAAGTGAGGGAAAAATAGCCGCAGCAGGGCCGGGAACAAATATTGCTCTGGGAGCGTTATTTTACCTTATATATATCTTTATAAGCACCGGCATAGCTGGTTTTATATTATATTATGTTGCACTTCTTAATTTCTGGTTCGCGCTCTTCAACCTAATACCTGTTCCCCCACTTGATGGGAGCAAGGTATTTTACTGGAACAGCAAGGTTTTTGCATTCCTGTTCATACTTTCACTGGTCCTAAATGTGGTTGATGGCTTTATACCATCATTATTCGGGCTTTAACCGTTATGAGTCTTTTATATGGTACAAATATTTATTCTTCAGGTGTTGCAAAAAATATCGAATTTTCACCAACATCTATCCTGTATTTTATATTCATATTCCTTTCGTTTAATACCAGAGAATTGGCGTCTGTAAGTGCGTTCCATATATTCGACATTTGCCTTGAGATAATACCGTAATATAATGGCCTTTCAGATGCGACAAAAATCTGATTCTCTTTTATTAAAAAATTTTTTTCCCCTATTTTTATTTCCATATAATGTAATTATTAATATGGTCATTATTTTTTTGATAAAATAAAGGTTATATATTTTTAAATAATGAGGAACTGGAAGTGATTAATATAAATACAAAGGATACTTGTACATCATGTGGTATAGGACTCGTGGAGGTCGGTTATTCAATATTTCCATGTCCAAACTGTGGGGAAGAGATTATAGGAAGGTGCAAACAGTGCAGGGAACATTCCACGCCATATGTTTGCCCAAAATGTGGATTTATGGGGCCGTGATTAAAATGGGAGATGTAATGGTTTTATTGAGAGTGCTTCCAGAGTCTGTGGATATTGACCTGGAAAGCCTAAAGAATGACATTACTGAGAAAATAAAGGATTTGTGCAAGATAAATAGTGTTAATGAGGAGGAGATAGGCTTCGGCCTTAAGGCTCTAATGTTTCAGGTTATTGTTCCAGATGAGGAGGGAAAAATAGACAGGGTTGAGGATGCAATCTCCTCTGTAAAGAATGTAAGCCAGGTTGATACAAGGGATATCTCATTAATATAAATGTTAATTTATTTTATTTTGCTTGTAATATATATAATCATTTTACTGCTTGTATCTCTTGGATTTATTTTAATAGAAACACATAAAAATGTAAATGATGATATAGAAAACAATTACAGGCCAAGGACGCTTGTTATGATACCATGCCGTGGTGTGGATTATTCACTGGAGGAGAACCTTAAATCTATAATTAATCAGGATTATCCAGATTACCATGCTGTTACAATTGTTGATTCCCCTGATGACCCTGCATGCAGTATTATAAATAAACTAAAAATAGACTGCATTGTATCAGATTTTCAGTGCGGTAAATGCAGTGGTAAGGTGCGGGCCCTATGCACTGCAATTGAAAAATATCCCGATTATGAAGTTTATGTTATTGCTGATTCTGACATTCTGGTCTCATCACAGTGGCTTAAATATCTTATTATGCCACTTGGAATTGATAATGCCGGAATTTCCACAACCTTTCCATATTTTAAACCTGTTGGAGGATTCTGGAGCAGGGTTAAGGAGGTTTGGGGGTTTGTTGGCATGGGCCTTATGGAGGCAAAATTAACAAGATTTGGGTGGGGAGGTTCTCTTGCATTCAAAAAATCTCTGCTTAACAATTATTTTGATTATTTTTGCAGCAATATATCGGATGATACAGCACTAACAAAAATAGCCAAGGATAAAAATCTGGATCTTTATTATGTAAAAAGGGCAATGCCTGTGGTAAATTCTCCAGAAAATTTTGAGCAGTTTTTTGAGTGGGCAAACAGGCAGACTGCTCTTTCAATTGCTGCATCAAAAAAGATATTTTATTATGGAATTTTATTCTATTTTTCTTACATGTTTCTGTTTTTCTCTGCCATATTTGCAGGCATATTTTATAACAAACTCTTTTTATTATTTTTAATACCGGAGATATTATATATTTTGAACATGATTAGGCGTCTCAATAAGGTATCGCCTGAAAATGTAATTGCCGCAATTTTAATGCCATTTATTTATACACTTAATCTTTTCATGGCAAACAGAATGAAAGATATTACATGGCGTGGCAGGGTTTACAATATAAAAAATAAAAAATTATTATAAATGCATACAATACCATTATATGGAATTACATTTTTTTGGAACCAATGGGATAAGAGGTATACCAAATGATGATCTGTCAGCTGAATTCTCCATGGATGTTGGAAAGGCCATGGCAACATTCTTCAGTGCTAAAAAAATAGCCATGGCAAAGGATACAAGGATAACCGGCGATATGATATTAAATGCGGTCTCATCTGCAGTAATGTCCGCAGGCACTGATGTGGTTTATCTTGGTATACTGCCAACACCTGCACTGCAGTATTACTGCAAAAAAAATCATGTTCCGGGAATTATGATAACTGCATCACATAATCCACCACAGTATAATGGCATAAAGGCAATAGATATGGATGGAACAGAAATAGATGAAAAAAAGGAATATGAAATAGAAAAATTAATAATGAATAAAAAATTTAAAAATGTTTCATGGGAAAATGCAGGAAGATTTTATTATGATGATACTGCAGTGGATTTATACATAAATGGCATAATATCACTGATTAATTTTAAAAAGATCTCAGAGAGAAAATTAAATGTGGCCATAGATACCGGAAACGGTGCATCATATTATACAAGCCCGCTTTTACTTTCCAGGCTCAACTGCCATATAGTAACATTAAATTCAAACCCTGATGGAAAATTTACAGGACGAAATTCTGAGCCAAAACCAGAAAATCTGCAGGATCTTATAAACATTATGAAAACTGGCAAATTCGATATAGGCATAGCACACGATGGTGATGCTGACAGATGCGTATTCATAGATGAAAATGGTAATTTTATAGATGGAAATGAAAGCCTGGCCTTAATAGCAAAATATACATTAAGGGCCGGGGAAACTCTTGTTACCCCAACAAGCAGCTCTGATGCATTAAAGGATGTGTGCCAGCAAAAAAATGCAAAAATAATTGTAACAAGGGTGGGTGCCCCGATTGTGGCCAGAACCATGATAGAAAACAATGCTGTGATTGGCGGAGAGGAGAATGGTGGTGTCATATATGGTAAACATCAGTTCTGCAGAGATGGCGCCATGACAATGTCATTAATGCTCAACCTGCTTGCCTGTGAGAATAAAAAAATAAGTGAACTGCTAAAGGAGATACCAAAATATTACATGGTAAAAAAGTCAGTACCCAGAAAATATGACTGGGATGTTATTAAAAATAAATTACTTGATGCACTGGGAAATAAAAAAACAGATCTACTTGACGGAATAAAGATATATGAGGATTCAGGCTGGGTTTTAATAAGGCCATCGGGCACGGAAAAAATATTAAGAATATTCACAGAATCTAAAGACGAAAAAACTGCAATGGATCTTAATGAAAAATATATTAATATAATAAACAAATTATAAATTTTTATATATGTCAAAAAATCTGGTTATTGCATTTATATTTCCGGCTATGCCAAACCATATTAGAAGGATGCCGGTAACATACAGTTTTATATTATAAACATCAAAATGTCCGGTTACAAATATCTGTATTAATGTAAAAATCATCATTAAAACGAGCCTGTCGGCCCTGCCTGCTATACCCGAGTAATCCCTTTTTAGCCCCAGCGCCTGTGACTGTGTACCCATGTAGCTTGTCAGTAATATACCTAAAATTGCAAACAGACCAAGGTATATGTTACCGAAAATAGAAAACGACATGCCGAGGACAATAAATATATCTGAATACCTGTCAAAAACATGGTCTATAAGGTCTCCCTTTTTGGATGCAAT
This sequence comes from Acidiplasma sp., assembly GCF_038728925.1. NCBI lineage: Archaea > Methanobacteriati > Thermoplasmatota > Thermoplasmata > Thermoplasmatales > Ferroplasmaceae > Acidiplasma > Acidiplasma sp. The sequence continues at coordinate 11,738 of NZ_JAVYSZ010000013.1, read as the reverse complement.
ATTTTTTAGCCTGGCAATCTTGCCATCCAGCGCATCAAAAAGGGCGGAAAAAATTAAGAATATAAATGATAAAAATAGAATATACTTACTAAAAAATGATAAATAATAAAATATACCGGCAAATGCTGCAAAAATCAATGATGAAACAGAAATTGTATTGGGATTGAGCATTAAAAATTTTTTGGATAATGGCACCAGTATTTTATCTGCCTTTGATCTGTAGGAATCCAGAACCATATACATATATTAATAATTAATTATTAAATTATTCTTTATTTTTTTGCCATGTATCCTTATAAACAAGATAAAATGTTGATATGTAACCCATGGAATAATATAAAAGCCAGAGTCCTGTTAAAAGATAAAAGTGTATTAAATAAAATAAAGATCCGGCAATGAAAAAGATTCCAAATGCCAGAATGGCATAGATATTTGATGGCATTTTATGACCGGCACCCTTTGGTGTTATCCTGTAAATCCTCCTTGATTTAAATGCCCTGAATATCCATAGCAGAACAAATGGGGAGATGGCAACAGTGTAGGATGATAACCTGCCCATGGCAGAAACTGCCTTTTTGGCATTTATATTAAATTTATCGCCGATTTTAACGAAAACATATGCATATAACCCAAGGAGGATTATCCATAGAAAGAACAGTGGATTAAATAATATGTCAAAATGTATAAATGGTGATATTATTACAAGGGCAATGGCCATTAAAAATGTAAGAACAAGCGGTATGTACTGTAATAAAAATGCAATAATGTCCAGCCTTTTAATAATTCCTATTTTTGATGATATTATGTACCTAAACCGCCGGCTTAAAACCTCCATGCTTCCCATGGCCCAGCGTGTCTGCTGGGTATAAAATGCATTGAATGTGTCTGGAACCTCTATTTTTATATTGGCATCAGAACTTTTTATTTTTTTGCCAGCATGTATAAGCCTTGTGCCGATCTCCAGATCATCCTGTATCATTTCAGGGTCCCACGAATCCACAGCATTAAGGGCATCCCTCTTGAAAAGTGTTCCACATCCAACAGGCATTACAGGCATGCCTGCATGGTCCCTGCCATTTATTATCGAAGTATTTGTGTAATATGTTGATATTATAAGAGAATTTACGGTTGTTGATTCCACACTTCCATAGCCAATCCAGTTCATGGTAACGGCATCTGCATTTTCGGCCATTATCTGGGCATACCCCTTTTTTATTGAATCTGTATATATCCTTGCATCAACATCCATTGTAAGTATAAGTTCCCCCGTTGATTTTTTAAAACCGTCATGCAGCGCGCCGCTTTTATAACCCCTTTTATTAATTCCACGCCTGTAAAAGATAACCTTTAGATTTTCAGGTATTTTTACCCTCTGCTGCATCTCCTTAAAATATTCCTCTGTATCATCAGAAATTATAATTACTTCAATTTTGGATTTATCCCATTCAGCATTATCAATATTTTCAAGAAGTCCCTGCACAGTCTCTATTTTTTCACCCTTTGTTGGCACCAGTATGGATAATGATGGCATGGATGCAACCTGAAGGTCCTTATATTTATGATTTACTCCTAGGTAATAATAAACCAGCTGTGCCAGAATAAGCAGTATTGTGGGCAAAAATATTAAAACTGGAATAATATAATAGGCATCATTCATTGGTTCCACTCCTCAATTCATGTAATTCCTGTTCTATAATGTGTGAAATACCATTGATTTTATATTGAATATTTGATTGAATGTACATTTACTGGCGTAATCAAAAGTTATTATTTAATTTTTACATATTAATTTAGAAAAATACAATAAATTTATTAATTTCAATTTGCATACCCAAGAATGTACTCGCAGAGAATACCTGAACTTGAACCTGCAAGAACATATGGAATTCTTGGAATTATATTAGAATTCTTTGGCGGGATCTTAAACATCTTCATAAATTATGCAGGCCTAATTGCAGAGGTACTGGGTCTTATACTGCTTCTGAATTCCATGAATTTGATATCCAACTATTATGATAATAAAAAACCATTCAAATATATGCTTGCAAGTGTAATATCTGGAATTTTAATCGGTTTAATTGTAATTCTGGTTTTTGGCATTTCCAGCTATGCTTTAACCACACATGCTGGCACGGCCCCTCCAGTAAGTCCGGCCTATGGCCTGCTGGTATCATTATTTATATTATTGCTCGGTGTTATAGCATCCATTATTTTTGAATATTTCGCATATAAATCTGTATATGAACTAACAGGTGTGAGGGATTTTAATACTGCAGCAAACATGCTTTTAATCGGTGTAATACTGACAATAATTATAATAGGAATACTTCTAATATTTATTGGTATAATATTTGTTATACTAGGATTTAATAAACTGCCCAGTGATGCAAAACCAAGGAATCCGGTTAATCCTGAAGAAGGCATATATGATGATATGAACTTCTAAATATTGTATAAAAACATAAATTTAAGTTGTTTTATTTTTTTAGCTTAATATGGAATCATTAAAAGGTTTAAAAGTTCTTGATTTTACACAGGCCATGTCGGGACCGGTTGCATCTATGATACTTGGCGACCTCGGTGCAGATGTTATCAAGGTTGAACCACCTGCTGGAGATCAGTCCAGAAGCTGGGCACCCCCATTTATTGATGATGAATCTGCATATTACATAAGTGTAAACAGAAACAAAAAAAGTATATGCATGGACCTAAAGCATCCTGATGCCACTGAAATAATTAAAAAACTTGTTGAAAAATCTGATATTGTTATTGAAAATTTCAGGCCTGGCACAGCCAAAAAACTTGGAATAGATTATGAATCACTTAAAAATTATAATAATAAAATAATTTACTGCAGCATATCTGGATTTGGGCAGACGGGCCCTGATGCTTCAATGCCCTCATATGACCTTATAGCACTTGCAAGATCCGGGCTTATGAGCATAACAGGAGAAAAAAATGGTGATCCTGTAAAATTTGGTGTGCCAATTACAGATATTACCAGCGGTTTATTTGCAACCATTTCCATACTTGCGGCCCTTAATTACAGAAATATCACAGGAAGGGGGCAGTACATAGATATATCAATGCTGGATGTAAATTCATATCTCCTTGTAAATCAATTCATGAATTATATAGCAACAGGTATAAATCCAGAGAGACTTGGTTCAGCCCACCCAAGCATAGTGCCATACCAGGTTTTTAAAGCTGGAGATGATTATATAGCCGTAACAGTTGGTACTGAAAAATTATGGGGGCTTTTCTGCTCGGCATTAAATATTGAGAATTTAAAAAATGATGATAGGTTCAGCACAAATGAAAAAAGGCTTGAAAACAGGGATGAACTGATAAATATTATAAATAATGAGTTTAAAAAATATACTGTTGATGAACTTATTAAAAAATTTAATGAGTATGGCATACCGTGTTCCAGGGTAAATAAGATAAGCGATGTTATAATGGATAAACAGTTAAATTACAGGGAAATGATAAAAGATGTGCATTTTGGCAATAAAAATATAAAAATGCTAAATTCCCCGTTTAAAATGTCTGAAACCCCGGGAGGAATTAGATTAATGTCACCAAGGCTAGGCGAGCATTCAAGGGAAATACTAAAAAATCTGGGATTTAGTGATGAAAAAATAAAAGATTTAATAAATAATAAAACAGTAAAATAATATGTGCAAACAATAATAATTATTTATCATTTAGAAATTATAGCCAATGGATATACAAAAAATAGAGGTCCCAATAGAAATAAGGGCGCTGAAAACAGCAAATTCATATTTAATAAATGGCAGCATTCTGTTTGATACAGGCATGTCTGAGAATTCTTACAGGGAGATAATATCCAAAATAAATCCAGGGGAAATAAAATATATAATTATATCACATCTGCACATAGATCATATAGGTGGTGCCGGATATTTTAATAAAAATTATGGAATACCAGTTTTTATAAGCCAGAATGATTACAATTATATAGAGAGGATTAATGAAAACCCTGAAGCATATTTTAAATTTTACACAGACTTCTTAAGATCAAACGGTACACCTGATTCAATTATAGACATGATTATGGATTATAATCCAATTGTGAAATATATAAATTATTATGAGGGACTTGATATTAAGCCGGTAAATAACAAACCAGAGGGTTTTGATATTATTGATGTGCCAGGACATACTCCCGGTTCAATTGTTCTTTATAATAAAAATTCATTATCACTATTATCAGGTGATCATATACTTGGCAGGATAACGCCAAATATTAGTGTGTATTTACCTGAAATGGATAGCCTGAAAATGTATCTTGAAAGCCTTGAGAAAATTCAGAATTTAAATGTCAGCAATGTTTATCCCGGCCATGGAAATGTTTTTAATAATTATCATGAAAGGATAATTCAAATAAAAAAACATCATGGTAATAGAATAACAGTTATTAAAAATTATCTTAATTCATGGAAAACAGTATATGATATAGCATCAACCATGGAATGGAGCAGGGGTCGGCATATGGATACAATGAATTTTATGGAAAAAAATTTTGCAATCATGGAAACTGCAGCACATTTAATTTATATGGAAAATTCAGGAATCATAAGGGGAATTGAAAAGAATGGAATAAAATATTATTCTTTATAATTTATTTTCCCTGATTACTCTGAGAGGCTTTTAATGTATTGTATGCGTTTTCCATAAATATATTTACAGCATTAATTGTTGAATTTATATCCTCTGGACCTTTTATTTTTGCAAAAATTAGGTAGGTGTTTGTTGACCCTGATTTGGACATTAGTATACCTTTTAAATCAAGATCCCCATGGTTTTCACTGACGTATTTCAATATCTCATCAGATTTAACATCGGAGTTTAATATAACAGTTACCGGGTAATAATTTAATTCGTATATGCTCTCATAAATTGCATTGTTTCCAAGCACATTTGCCTGTGATTTTACAGTCCAGTATGCCCTGTCCAGATTCATATTTGCAATTGATATAATTTTATTTAATTCATTAATATCCTGAAATTTGAACATTATAAGATACGTATTTGTTGTACCACCTTTTGCGGAGAGAAAAATTGTCATATCATTATTATTGGATATTGCCTTAAAATTCTCAATAACCTTATCGGCTGGAACATCAGATGGTGTGATAATATTTAGTGGATAAATATATGAGGAATCCTCAGTTTTAAATTCTGTAATAACCGAGTTGCCAAGCAGTGCGGAATTCGGTATTGAAATCACATTATTGTCCTTTGTTAACATCTTGGAAAAAAGGGTCTTAACATCAATAATTTTTCCAGTTGTATCTATGCTCCATACCCAAGAGTTTATTCCAACAACATCTCCATACTTTAATGTTCTTGATGATGTTACAAAGATGCTTGCAATAAGATTGGATGCAACTGTTTGAACGGCAAGGCCGAGGACAACACCGCCAACCGCGCTGCCTGCAAGTATTCCTGTAACGCTAACATGGAATATTGACAGCACGATGGCTATTACTATAATGTACATTATTATTCTTATTATTAACGAGATTCCATAAAGCTCCTTTCTTGATGTCTTTATTTTGTATTCTATGAATCTTATGGTTGACCTTGTTATCATCATTCCTATTATCAGGACTATTACTGCCCTTACACCCTCGTTTATATATATTTCATAGCTTTTATACTCGGGCAAAAATCTGGTAATGATAAAATCAACCACAAAGCCTGCAAGAATTGCAAGTATGATGCCTATTATAATTTCTGTAATAATTTTTGCAAGTTCACTCCTGCTTTTCCTTGCATTATTAAGCATAGTTTTAATCCTCCCTCTCTATTCTGTCAAATCCTGTGTATGGAACCAAAGCCCTTGGAACCTGTATGTACCCATCCTTCTGATAATTCTCCATAATGGCCACAAGTATTCTTGTTGTGGCTATTGCAGTGCTGTTCAGTGTGTGAACAAATTCATTTCCATTTTTTGTTCTGTATTTAATATTTAATGATCTCGCCTGATAATCTGTATCATTGGAGGCGGAAACTATTTCCCTGAACTTCCCCTGGGATGGGAACCATGCCTCTATATCATACTTTTTTGCTGCCAGATTCCCAAGCTCCCCTGAACAAACATTAACTATTCTATATGGTATCTCAAGTGATTTGTATATATCCTCTGCATTTTTTACAAGCTCATCAAAGTAATCCCATGATTCTTCTGGCCTGCAGAATATGAATTGCTCAATCTTATTAAACTGATGAACCCTGAAAATACCCTTTGTATCCTTTCCATGGGCACCTGCCTCGCGCCTAAAACATGAGGATACACCGGCAACACGAATGGGAAGCTCGTCCTCATTAAGAATTTCTCCAGAAAGCATGGATGCTATGGGATGCTCTGCTGTTGCAATTAAATAAAGGTCATCACCCTCTATTTTATAAAGTGTATCTTTGAATGTCTCTATATCTGTGGCACCGGACATTGAGGCATAGTTTATCATAAATGGTGGTTCGAGAACAGAAAAACCTCTCTGCGATAAAAAATCCACAGCGTAGTTTATAAGTGCCAGTTCAAGCTTAAATAATCTGTTTTTAAGGAAATAAAATCTGGCCCCGGCTATTTTACCTGCCCTTTCAAGGTCAACAAGGTTTAACTGCTCCATTAAATCAACATGGCTCATTGGTCTGCTGTCTATTATATTAAAATCACTGCTATTTCCACTATTTTGTTTAAAATAATCCAAATCTTCCCTATAAACATTAGCTGTACCATAATATCGAACGAGTTTATTATTTTCATCTCCAAAGCAGTGGGGGACATCATCTGCCAGTAGATTTGGTATTAACCTCAGCGTATTATCCCTATCCTTTTCAATTTCTTTCTGCTGATTTTCAAGCTCCCCTATTTTTTTATTAATTTCATTTACCTTATTTTTTAATGGTTCAGGGTCACCGCCATTTTTTATAATTTTTGATATCTCAACTGTAATTTCGTTTTTTTCATGTTTTAAACCATTGATATCCCTAAGATTCGATCGCCATTTATCATCCAGAACAAAAAAGTTATCAAGTACTTTTGTATCAAAACCCCTGGCCTGGCAGGACTTGTAAAATATCTCACTGTTTGATCTTAATAATTTTATGTCTATCATTGCAACACCATTTTTATCAATAATACGTTAATAATATTTCATTTTTATGATAATTATAAAATTTAGAAGTGATATATCTATTATATATTTTAGGCGATGTGAGAAATTAAAGCATTTTCCTTATTTAGGGCATTTATATAAATATATTATGGTAATAAAAATCTATTTATACTATTAAATGAATTATATTAATTTATGAGGGCATTTTTCCTAAATGGTGTTAAAAATGTTTCTGTTTTGGACATAGATGAGCCTGATTTAAAAGAAAATGAGGTAAAAATTAGGGTAATGGCCTGCGGTGTCTGTGGTTCCGACATTCATTCCTATTATGGCAAAAATCCATTAATTAAATATCCTGTGGTACCCGGCCATGAACTAAGCGGAATTGTGGTTGAATCAAAAAGCAGTTTGTTTCATTCTGGAGACAGGGTGGTTGTTGATCCAAATATTCCGTGCAATAAGTGCAGGTATTGCAGGTCTGGTAAAAAAAATTTTTGCGAGCATTTTACTAGCATTGGGAACAATATTTATGGGGGCTTTGCTGAGTATGTGAATGTTCCTGACAGCCAGGTATACAAAATTCCAGATAATTTATCATATGAAAGGGCATCGGTTACCGAACCAGTTGCCTGCATTATACACGGCCTGGACATTGTAAATGCCAAAATAGGTGAATCAGCCCTAATACTTGGTGCGGGGTTCATAGGATTAACATTTTTTCAGATACTTAAAAACATGGGTTATAATCCATTAATCGTTGCTGAATTAAATGAGTACAGAAAAAATATTGCCAGGGAACTTGGTGCCGATGTGGTAATAGGGAATATTAAAAACTATGTAAAGGAAAAAACGGGAAATTATGGTGTTGATCTTATAGTAGACACAACAGGAAGCATGAAACTATTAGAGGAATCAATTGATATAATTTCAAATGATGGCCGAATTCTGGCCTTTGCTGTTTATGACCCTGATGCCTACGCAAGTATTAAACCGTCACTAATATATCAAAAGGAGATTAAGATAGCCGGTGAATTTACAAATCCATACACCATGGAAAGGTCCCTTAATCTCATATCTTCAGGCGCAATTAATCTTGACATACTATTAAACAAAAAGGTGGATATTAATAATATTGAGTCAGCATTAAATGGCAGTATAAAGGATTCAATAAAGGTCATTGTCAATAATTCTGATAACCATTTATGCAAATGAGTATTAAACCTTACAGGTATTTCCTAAAAAGACTTAATGTTATATATTCAATAAGTACAATAAGGTTTACAGTTATACCCAGTGGCCATTATAATTACATTTATTACAATATATTGGTATGTTTATGGATTTATTAAACAGGAACCTTAAAGGAAAGATAGGATATATTCAGGGGTATCAACAATAAAGAAAACAAGAGAACTGGAAAATCATATACATGCTTTATAACATTCATGCTTTATGAATGGTTATACAATAAATGCAGTATATGATAATATTTACCTGATTAGGCATGCTTTTCCATGGAAGCTTGAAGCTCCTATCTTTAAGATGGTGGAGAATGCCACAAACCTTATAGATAATTGAAATATTAAAATCGACATGGATAATCTATTTGGAGTTGATAACAGGATTAAGTTATGTAAGAATAATAGCATTGGTATCATTAATATAATTAAAAAGGCAGTCCCAGAATCATTTGATGTAATATATTGTATTCAGTAAATTTAAGCATCATGGAGATGATAACTTCCCAGGGTCTATGTTAAAATTTTTAAAAGAAACCATAACCTTATGACAAATAAATAAAATATTAATTTTTGATATTTCATAATATAATTATTTATTTGATAAAAATTATAATATACCATGCAATATGTAATTATGAATATTATAAACTACAACCTGTATTTGGATTTTGACACAGAAAAATTTACTTACACATGCCATGAAAAAATAACATTGGAGGGTAATGAGGAGAAATTAATACTTAACTCAATAGGGCATAAAATTAAAAGGCTTGCAGTAAATGGTGTAATAAGAGGGTTTAAAGAATACAAAAATGAGCAGGAGATTGTGGTTGATGGGATAATAACATCAAAAACACAGGTGGATATAGACTTTACAGGTGAGATACCTGAAAAACTTGAGGGGATATATCTTGCCAGAACACCGGATGGTTTTATGATAACAACCCAGTTTGAGCCAACCGGGGCCAGAAAATTTATACCCTGCATAGATAATCCATCATATAAGGCCACATTTGATATAACTATTAAAATTGATGGTGGACTTGATGCAGTTTCAAATATGCCGGTGGAAACAATAAAAGAAATTGATGGGAAAAAGGAAGTAAAATTTATGCAGACTCCGAGAATGTCAACATACCTACTTTACCTCGGTATTGGACATTTCGATAGAAAAACTAAAAAATTGGAAGATGGAAAGGAAATAGGGCTTGTAGCACTCAGGGGCAGGCTAACCCAATCGGATTATCCACTGGAAATTGCCAAAAAATCAATTGGATTCTATGAGGATTATTTCAATATAAAATATCCACTTCCAAAGGAGGATTTAATATCAGTACCTGAATTTGCGGCAGGTGCAATGGAAAACTGGGGGGCAATAACATTCAGGGAAATATATCTCAATGTCGATTCATCAACAAGCACTTCTGTAAAGAGGTCAATTGCAGATGTAATAGCCCATGAACTGGCACACCAGTGGTTCGGAGACCTTGTGACAATGAAATGGTGGGATGATTTATGGTTAAATGAGAGTTTTGCCACATTTATGTCATATAAGGCAGTGGATAAATTATATCCAGACTATGACATGTTCTCAGATTTTCTTATCAGTGAAACCTCCGGGGCCCTTGCTGGGGATTCACTGGTTAATTCCCATCCAATACAGGTTGATGTTAAATCTCCTGATGATATAGCACAGATCTTCGATGAAATAAGCTATGGGAAGGGAGGAAGCATATTAAGAATGATTAATTCATTTGTAACCGATGATGTTTTTAGAAAAGGGCTTAATTTATACCTTGAAAATTTTAAATATAAAAATGCAGAGGGTTCTGATCTTTGGGAATTTATTGGAAAGGTATCAGATCTTCCTGTAAGGGAGGTCATGGAATCATTTATTAAAAGACCTGGATATCCATATATAGATGCCAGCATTGTGGATGGAAAATTGTTATTAAAACAGTCAAGATTTTTCCTTAATGGCAAGACACAAAAAGTTACATGGAAAATACCGCTGACGTTAAAATATGAAAACAGTGTAAAATCTCTTATTTTTGATGCATCTGAAATGATTATAGAAGACACTGACGGATTTTTAAAGCTTAATGATGATGAGGCTGGATTTTACAGGGTTTTATACTCGGATGAACTCCTTAAATCACTGGTAAATAATTTAAAGAAGCTTTCAGACCGTGATTTATGGGGAATTGCAAATGACTATTATTCATTTCTCATATCCGGTAAAATTAACCTAAACTCATATCTGGATGTAATAAAGGCACTTTCCGGTGAGAATAGATTAATGGTTGATCAGGAAATAGCAGGGGAATTATTTATATTAAATTTAATACTAACAAACAATGAAAAATTGCACAATTTCACTGTTGAACTTCTTAAAAATAAACTTGACATGCTTGGCAGCAAGGAGGAAAATGAGGAAATCAATAAATCCATATTAAGGGGAATGATATCATACAGGCTTGCAATTTTAGACCGTGATTATGCCACAAAAATTGCGGAAAATATAAATAATATTACCAGTATGGATCCTGATTTAAGGTCTTCAGTGCTAACAGCATATGCAATTATTAAGAATGATTTTGATGGACTTCATAAAATGCTTAATGATTTTAATAATGACGAGGATAAAATAAAGGTTATACAGGCAATGTCATGGCTTTCTGGAGATAAAAATTATGAAAATGTATCAAGATTAATTGAAAATCATGAAATCAAGCAGCAGGATTCCATAAGGTTTTACACAAATGCATCCATGAACCCGGAGGCAAGGGAATACATTTATGAGAATTTTGAGGATATAATCTATGGTATACAAAAGGTATTTCAGGGATCAGGATACGCCTCCAGGGTTGTTGAGGTTGCCGTACCATTTATTGGCCTGAACCACCTAAATGCCATAGAGGAAAAATTAAAGGGCATGGAATTCAGTGAGATATCAAGGGGAATAAAAAAGGGGCTGGAATATTTAAGCATTTACTCCGAATTAATATCCAGGTCAAGGCAGTAAATATTTAATAACAGCATTTTTATTTTTAAAACAATGTAAATAATTTTAAAACTTTTTGATAAATTGAAATAAATGTATAATATGTAAACTTATGCTTTTAAATATTAAATAATCTTATCATACCATGGATGGTAATGCTGGAAATTTAAGTTTCGGGCACTGGACACGTGTTGATACATGGGCATTTATATCATTTTCAATGGGAATGTTCCTTGAGGCATATATATTTGGGATGTCAACAATTGCGACAGGCTGGGTCGCAATGCCAGCAAGCCTTAGATCCTTGCTGCTATCATGGTCTCCACTATGGCTGATTATTGGAAT
>NZ_JAVYSZ010000012.1:0-42657 GCF_038728925.1 Acidiplasma sp. | reverse complement strand
TTATGATGTATCAATTGGAGAAATAATAGTTTCATACAACTGCATTGTAATGGCAAATAAAATAACCGGAATCTCAGGGGGGAAAATAATGTACATCGTGAGTTAACGTATGTTTGGACACTCTATATATACAAAAAAATATATGTAGATTTACAATCCAAATTTATGAAATCTCTGGTAATAGGTGGTTCAGGTTTTATTGGAAGGAACATTATAGAATTATTGAACAAAAAAGGTCATTATACCATATCATATGACATAGCAAAAAAGGATAATGATGCAAATGAACACATAATTGGGAATATATCCGATTATGATAAATTAAATAATTCTATGAAAGGTATTGATTACGTTTTTAATCTTGCTGCGGTTACAGCTCCGCCAGAATTTGAGGATATAGATTCACATGGTTATGAAATTAACATAATGGGAACATATAATATACTCAAGGCAGCGTATAAAAATAATGTAAAAAAAGTTATATTAGCATCATCATCAGCAGTATATGGAAACATAAATGTTCCTGTTAAAGAGGATATGTTGACTGATGCATATCCAAATTTATATGCAGTCACAAAGTATACAAATGAAATAACAGCAAGGTCATTTTCTCTGTTAAGGCATCTGGATTCAGTTTATTTGAGGTATTTTAATACATATGGTCTGGGAGAGAACAGCAAGGGAGCTTATTCAAGCATAATATATAAGTTTATAGAGGATTTAAAAAATAAAAGAAACCCGGTAATATTTGGTGATGGCACACAGAGAAGGGATTTTATTTATATAAAGGACAATGCAAGGGCATCCGTTCTGGCAATGGAGAAAGGTAAAACAGGAGAGGCATACAATATTGGAACAGGAATTTCAACGGATTTTAATACAATATATAAAATTATAAAGGAGGAGATGAATTCTAATATAGAGGCCAAATATGAGAAAAACCCATTTTCAAGCTATCAGATGTTTACACAGGCAGATATAGAGAAGGCAAAAAATGATTTGGGATTCACACCAGAATATGATATAAGATCGGGCGTCCGCGAAATGCTAGGTCAATAAAAATTAAACTTTGATACAACTTTATATAAAAATTTTGGAACATATTCCTTAATTCTTGAATTCATTATTTTAATTGCCAAAATTGTAACAAACATTGGAATTATTGCAGCCTTTATGGGCATATTTGAATTTTTATCATGGTTCCATGTTACAGGGACCTCATTAATTTTGTAACCTGCCCTTTTAACATGGTATAATATAGAAACATCGAATGTCCGGTTTCTTACATACACAGCGGGAAGTATTTTATCTATAACCTTTTTATTGAAAAACTTTGCACCGCACTGGGTATCTTTAACATGAAGCCTAAAAAGTGCATTTACAAGGAAATTAAAACCCCTACTGGATATTCTGTTAAATAATGGTTTTTTATTAATCCATTTGCTATTTTTAAGATACCTTGATGCAATGGTACAGCAGTTATTTTTCATGCTTGAAAGCAAATTTTCAAAATCTTTTGCACTTAAGCTTCCATCTGCATCTACATATCCCATATAGCTATATTTTGCAAGCGAAAATCCCCTTTTAACGGCTCCACCTTTACCTAGTCTCATTAAAGGTTTGTAATAACTTAAATTTTTAATTCCATTTAATAAATTTTCTGTACCGTCTTCTCCATCTATTACCACTATAATTTCATATTTTAGACCAGTGGATTCAAGAACAGGTATATATTTATTTAGGCTTTTCATGATCCTATTTTTTTCATGGTAAGCAGGTATAATCAATGATATTCCCTCTTCGTATTTTATAGGATTTGCATTATATTTAAAAGATTCCATTATATCCAAATAGCCAATAAATACTTGTATATAAACATTGGTATAAAAAACCTTGATTTTACAGTATTTGTAAGATAATATTGAAATATTACATAAATCAAATTATGCAATTCTTTTGAATAAATGTAATGCCACGAATTGAATTAGATTATACCATTACCGTTTATTGATAAAAGGAAAAATAGCGATGGTTTAATGTATTATTATAGAAGTTTATTAAAGAACCTTAATAATGCTTACAGAAGAAAACATAATTATTATAAGATGTTGATAATAATTTCTCATGAAATGGAATGATTTTTGTTTAACAATCAATATTCAAGATAAATATAGAAAAAGTTCAATATTAAAAAATGTCAGGTAAATCCATAAAAGTGCCAAGAACTTTTAGCTTAAAAATAATCTTTTAGAATATTTAAAAACAATAAATAAATTATATAGATCATCTCAATAATTTCTTAAAAATAAAAAAATAAAAATTTTTTTAATACAAGTTTAATATAATCATTACAATGAGTATATTTAATTCAAAATTACAACAGAAATGCAAACTGAAAAAGCACATAATTTCACTCGCAATAATTGCCATTGGTATAATATTATATAACTATATATGGGATATTATAACATCTGCAAAGATATATTCATTTGGGGCATCTGTTTTTGACCTTGGTGTTTTTTATCAAAGCCTGTGGATTACCCTCCATGATCCATTAAAGGTTTTTATTTCAAACCTTAAAAATGCCCCAATAAATTTTCTGCTCTCCCCATTGTCACTGGATGATAACATGTTCTTTTTTGTGCATCTGCAAACCCTCTGGCTATCATTGACGGCAGTGCCATTATATTTTATATCGATAAAAAAATTAAACTCCAGATTTTTGGGCATACTAATATCATTATCCTTTTTGGTATTCTTTGGGTTAGCAGGTGTAAACTGGTTTGATGTTCATAGGCAGTCATTATTTATACCGTTGTTTATATCAGGCTATGCATTATTAATTTATAATAAAAACAGGGGTGCAATAATTTTACTTGTATTATCAGGCCTTGTCAGGTTTCCATATATTATTTTTCCGCTTATATTTGGCCTTTCATATATTATTGAAAATTTTTATTATAAAAATTTTAATTTTAAATCAAATAAGGTGTATTATTATATATTTTTTATTTCACTGATTTTTTTTATAATAGGCATAGTGCATATCAGTTCTGCAGGTTCACTGATATCAGAGGCGCATGGGAATACAAATTATTTTAATAATTTTAAATCCAGTCTTGATAATAAAATTTTTACGGTATTCCTATTCTTAGCACCCTTTTTTATGCTTCCAGCATTATCAAAGAGATGGTTAATATTAATGCTTCCATTCTTTTTTTTATCCTTCTTCTCAGGATATCCAGATTATGCATTCCCAAATGGCCAGTTTTACCAGTATTACAGCGCAATAATTCCCTTTTTATATCTAGGTTTTATTGATGTACTGTCCAATTTAAAATTTAATGATGACCATTTAATAAAAGAAAACATTTTTAGGATAAAAAAATATGTTTCTGCAAAATATAAAATTGTAATTGCCATGTTCATTATAATTATTTTACTGGCACTGTTCTATGAGCCCTACGGAATATTTAATAGTGATACCCAGGCTAATTTTGACCTTAAGGGGACATTGGATTATAACATTACAGAATATCACGACCTTAAAAGTGTTGTTAACCTAATACCCGGAAATGATCCATATATAATTTATCAGAATAGCATGCCAGAGGTTAGCTTTAGGGATCCAATGGCGCAAACTAGCTATGTTTGTTATATTCCAGATAACCATACATTTTACATTAATAATCAATGGACAAAAAACATTAATTATGTTGTAATAGATCCAAATTCCTGGTTTTGGTTTGCTAATAACGGTGCAAACAACAGCATTTACTCCGCATTTAATTATTATATTTTAAGTGGTGATTACAGGGTTAAGGCCGAAGATAATAATGTTGTGCTTCTTGAAAAAAATTATAACGGAAAGCCAGTTATTTATGATCCAGACAATTATGTAAATGCTTATAAAACTCCTCTAAAAATTAATAATACAAGCGGAAGCACATTTTTAGCAAATTACATTTCGTTACAGCCAGGAAATTATACACTTAGTTTATGTGTGTATACCAATAACATATCAGAGCAAAATTATATTGAATTAAATCTTACATATTTATATGAGTTTAATCATAAAAGCTGGACAAAAGTTCCACTATTTAATATAAGCTCTGAAAACATTAAAGTTAAAAATACGTTTGAAGACATAAAATTTAATTTAAATATACCAGTGGAAATGGCAGGTGTCAATCTATACATAAATAAATATAATGGAACAAATTATTTTGAAATAAAATCAATAAAAATGCATCAGGATAATTATATAGTGTAATATCTTTAATGTAAATTCAAATAGCCCTTTACTATCCTTAATCTACGTCCATATTTATGTATTTCCTTATCAGCCATTACTCATTTATATCCATTGCTATGACATAATTAGTCTTGATAATGAATCATTGCTTGGAAATGCACCTATGTTTTAGTCCTTCTCTTTAAATTTAATACATTCTTTTTGATGTACAAATTAAATATTAAGACCTAATGAAATTGAACGGACATAATTTTATATTTAAATTTACATACACAATTTATATGAACGGGATTTTTAACAATCAACATTTAGTTCTTAAGCGCAGGAAGTTCGATAAGAACCTAATTATAACTTTAATAACAGGAATTATATTTTCTGTAATATTCTCGGCATATTCCATTTATAAATATTATTCACTTGATGCATCTGCATATGACCTGGGCCTTCATTCAAATATATTATGGAATGCAATTCATGGAGAATCATTTTATACCGGGCTTTTGGGAGGTAATTTTTTAGCTGAACATTTTGCACCATTTGAATATCTGCAGCTTCCATTATATTATTTATATCCAAGCCCGGTTTCCCTGCTTTTATTCCAGGACATATTCCTTGCAATCTCTGTAATACCCCTATATGAGATTCTTAAATTCCTTTTAAAGAATAAAATAAAAAATGATTTTCTTTATTCAATAATAATTTTCATAACATTGTTTTCGTATGAACTATCACCGTTTACTGCAAGCATTTACTCCTTTGATTTTCATAACATGGCATTTCTTCCATTCTTCATTTTTATGGCTATATATGCATATCTTTACAATAAAAAGATATTAAATATTGCAATGTTGATATTTATAGTTACACTTCATTCAAATTTTGTTTACATTTCACTAATGATTATTCTTTTTGAAATGGTATACAGCAGGAAATATAAAAATCTAAATTTAATGTTTTCAGAAATAAGACCTAAATGGTTATTATTGGTATTATTTATTTTATTTACATTAACAGGATTTGCCTATATTGAGTTTGCAGGAATAATGAAGGGAATTATTTCAGGACATGTATCATCTGTCACACTAACCACCGGCGAATCAGGAACTGTTCCCGGCGGATTAATGGGCATGGTCAGGGCATTATTCACAGACCCGGCATATTTATTTTCGTTTATATCCGCAAATTACATGCTCAAAATTTCATATTTAGTTTTATTATTTGCAACAACCGGTTTCATGCCGTTGTATTTTCCTGAAATATTAATAATAGGTCTTCCTTATTTTGGGTATGCATTTACATCTTCATATGGATCATATTACACATTGGGATATCAGTATGCCGCAATGATATATCCTGTTATGTTTTTGGGCATTGCCTTTGGAATCTCAAAAATTATTGATAATTTAAATTCAAATAATAAGAACAGGTTGACGCCAAAAAAAATATATAATTATTATAAAAGCCATGGCCAGAACAACATTATAAAGGTGATAATAGTTATATTAATAATTGGATTAATTCTTGGCCTTGTATATAATCCACTGGTTCCATATGATTCAATGGCACCAAATGATATATCTGGAATACACATGACACCTGATACAAGATTCCTATTGAATGAGAGAAAGTATATACCTGAAAATTCAACAATACTCGTTGAGAACAATTTAATGCCCTTATTTTCTGATTATAAGAATGTTTACTCACCACCGTTTTCCCCACTGCCCAACTATACAGAATTTGACTATATAATATACATGAACAATACCTTCTGGGCGGATACAGGTGGGAACAACAGTTTAATTTACATAGCAACATATCTGCTTGACCATGGTTATATAACGCCATATGCAGAGTACAATAATCAGGTAATAATCCTTAAAAAGGCTTAAAATAAATCAATGGTATTTTTATAGTATAAACAAAGATAAAATATGTATTATTTCATAATTTTACCATGATATTCCGAAAGTTTATTTATTCAAATATTAATTACATGATGGTGTTTTCTTGATAAGAATTGGCGTGATTGTTCCTGCCGATAATGATACTGTTCTTGATGATTTAAAAATTGGCCTGAATAATAAATATGAGATAATTGACTACAGAATGGAGGAAACCGGGACCAATGGATATCCTGAAAATTGTTATGAAGAGAATAAATTCATTGATGATTTAAACAATGCTGGAAATTATTTTAAAAGAAATAATGTAAAATACATTGTTTACGGCCGTGGATATGGCACATATAATGATGTGGGCAGGGAATCAATAAAGGCAATTCTTAAAAAGTATGCAGAGGATGTTTTGCTCCCAACTGATCTTATAATGCATAGAATTATTGATTCAAATGTAAATACTATTTCAATTGTTTTACCATATACAAGGGAAAGGGGGATAACAGATATAAAGATGTTTGATGAAAAAAATATAAAAGTTGAGCATGATTTTTATTTAAACACAGATGACGGAAAAATAATCTCAGGCATTGATGGTGATAGGTTATGCAATTTATTTAAAGAAAATTTTGAGATGATAAAAAATAGCAAAATCATAGTAATACAGTGCACCGCACTTCATACTGCGGATATAATTGAAAAACTAAAATTATTGGCTGGCACTGAGGTATTATCATCAAATTCGGTCATAATTGATTATTTAAGCCAAAAAATTTAAAAATATGCAAATTTATTTAATTAATTCATTAAAAGTTTTAAGTATACATTAACTATATATCACCATGAATAAAGACCATGACAGGTTATTATGGAATCCTGATATAGCCCCGGTAAATAAAAATGTAAAGAACTGGGGATATCTGCCGCTTCTTGGTGTTTGGGCAAGCATAGCCGCACCAAACTCCATGCTTGTTGGCAGTGCTGGAATAGTGTTTGGATTTAATGTTGTTCAGGTTATTTTAATAGCCCTGTGCGGTGACCTAATAACATTGATACCCTTAATTATACAGAGCCATGGCGCTGTTAAGTATGGGCTTGCAGAGCCACAGCTTGACAGGACAAGGTTTGGTATATGGGGCACATACATTCCTTCATGGATCAGGTTCTTTGCCGCCATGGGGTATTTTGGGGTGCAGACATTTCTTGTCACGGAGGCAGTCATTGGATTTGTGCTTGAGATTACTGGAAAGGCATCAGTACTTGCAGCTTATAAATCTGTTACACCCGCACTTCTTGTATCTCTATTTCCAGATCTTTTCTGGATTACATTTATATCAATAATTATTGTTCAGACGATAATTCTGATACTTGCAAAGCCCATTAGGGGATCGCCATCGCTGAAAATGCTTGGCTATGTAATGCCGTGGGTTTCCATTATTGCATTGACATTCACATTCGTTTACTTTGTATCATTATATCCATCCGCCCTTGTATCGGCACTGCATCAGCCATATGCACCGATATCAATTTCCATAATACCAATATTATTGATATTTCTTGTATCAAACATACACGCAACCCAGATTATTAGCTGGCCTGATATGATGAGGTTTGGCACGGATTTCAGGCACATGGTTGTTGGCCAGATAGGCCTTCCTATATTCTACACACTTGTCGTGGCCTATGGTGCAATAATGTCGGCAATAACAGAGGTTTTAACAAACAGTGCAACCTATGATCCGAGCCTTCTAATAATAAGATTCATAACTGTACCGGCAATAGCCATATTCATACTGATCTTCTATTCATTTACAATGCTTAACACAAATATATTCAGCAATGTGGTCCCGCCAATATATGACCTGAACAATACATTTCCATCCAAATTAACATGGTTCAGGGGGACAATAATCATCACGGCGCTGGGAATATTAATAGGTGCATGGTCGCTTTATTTAAAGGGCATTTATGTGTATTTCAGCACATGGATTTTATTTATATCAGGCCTTCTCGGGCCAATAGCCGGAATTATAGTTGCAGATTATGCAGTATTAAAAAGGTTTAAATTAAATATAGATGATGTTTATAAAAGAAATGGATCATATACTTATTTAAAAGGCTTTAATCCTGTTTCAATAATCACGCTTATAATAACATTCCTCATAGTTTTTGCACCGTTGTATGGAGTAAAATATTATATATTTATAATTCTTAAGGATGCCTCGTGGATATCAGGGTTTATCATAGCATTCATATTATATTTAGTATTGAGCATTATCCTGAGGGATAAAAAATGGGAAAAAGCATCGGAATCATAATATCATCGGAGCACCCAAGGTTTGATGAGGAATATAAAAATACATTCATTAATATTGGTTATGGAGTAAAAAAATACATCATGGATTTTGTTCCGGGCCATGGCCTTAATGATGATGAAAGAGAATTAATAAAGAACCATATGGAAATTGCAGGCAAATCATTGGCTGATTGCGATGCCATTCTCTACGCAAGGTCCTACGGTGCATTTTATGATGATGGCATTAAATATATAAGATCATTTTTTGATATGCCCGTAATATTTTCCACCGAGAGCATCATCAAAAATATCAAAAAATATGGAAATAAAATATATACCATAACACCTTATGCGCAGAAAAGGCATGATCTTGAGATAAGGTGGCTCAACCATTATAAGATCAGGTCAGCGGCATCAATGTCCCTTGGCCGTGATGATGGCTATCTTAAATTTATAGAGCCGGATGACCTTAACGAGGCTGTAAAAATTGCAAACAAGTCATTAAATATTGATGCAATTTATATAGCATGCACATTTATGCCGGGGATATCCGGAAGGAATATTATTGAGAGGGATTCAAAAATACCCGTGATTTCCGCCAATGGTGCCATGCTCAATGACTTCCTAGAATTAAATATTTAAAATTATTTTATTCACAATTTATTTGTATGATATTCTGAAATGGATACCTTAATAAATTTATTGTTTTTCAACTAACTTGCCCTGTTTTCTTTATATTCCATTAATGGTGTTGCCACAAATCTATTATTTATGGATAATGATGTGTGTTCTATCCTATAATTATAATATTCCATTCCTTTAATTGGAAAAGAATTATATACCATATTCCGTTATTATTGCTTTGGGTTTGTCATATATTTGTATTGATTTTATTAGTCTTATTAATCTCAATAATAAATATCTCATGAAATGGAAGGATTTTTGTTTAATTATAAATAGCCAAGATCATTTATGCAATTAGGTTAATTTATAACATCATTTATAAAATTCAACATGCTTTCTTCAAAATTTTTTTGAGAAAATCTGTTTACAGATTCATGTATATTTTTGGCATCTTCATAATTTATGCCTTTTATAATATCAGGGCATTCGTATATATTTTTATATGAATACCCGAATTTACCTCTTGATACTATATCAATCCAGGGACCACCACTTTCCGGTACAACCGGAATGAGCCCATAGGACATTGCTTCTAAGACCGATATACCGTAATTTTCTTTGGGGTTTAAATGAAGGTAAATTGATGATTTCCTGTATAATTCTATCTTAGTATCATTATCAATATTTGGAATTATATTAACATTATTGGGCTTAACAGATAACAATGATTTATAATACGCTTCCATACCTTTATTTACCGCACCTGCTATTGTAAAGTCATAATTCTTTAGATGCCTGGCTATTTCAAATACATATTCATAATGCTTATCCGGGTGTATCCTTCCAATGCTTATAACCCTATTTTTCTGCTTAATTGAAAGGTCTATATTATGGTTTTCCACGGGAATGTATATTACCCTTGCCTTAGATGGCTTTATGCCAAGTACCGGGAATAGGTTCTTAGCGAGATTTTCTGTATAAATGCTATTGTACATAAAATTTGATTTATTATATAATTTATATATGCCCAGAGTTTTAATAATAAATAACATGGTTTTATCTATAATCTGCCCCGCGGAATCAATAATCGGGTCAAGGAAGGAAAAACCATGCATGACGTTTATATTTCCTTTATAAAGGAATACATTTGGATGATTGTTGATTATAAGCTGAAATCCTTTATTATTATCTTTCATAAACCTTTTGGTTTTTAGGGCATAATAATAAAGTTTAAAAAATGGTATATTTTCATAGTATTTATATGGAGTTTTTATTATATTCTCAGCATTAAGGTATGTAGCATATCTATCACTTTCAACAAAGGTTTGGTAATGGTTTTTCACAAGGAAGTTTATAAGTATATTGGCAAATACCTGACCGCCACCGATTCTAGAAAATTCATCAATTACCATAGCCTTTTTTATTTCCATGATTTATAAAGTGATTACATGCATTAATAAATATTTTATATGGTAATAATATAAAATATGAGATTAAATCATTATTAATATATCTTAATGGAGACCAATATACCTGAAATTTTATGTATAAAAATAAATGCATTTATATGTTTTGATTTCTTTTAAATGCTTTCTTAATAAAAGCTTTTTTAACAATTCCTGGTGATAAACTCATAATCATATATATAATTCCTATTTTATATTCATATGACTGCTTTCTTCCATGCATAAAACTAAAAACAAAACGAAAATAATATGTAAATCCAATCTTAATTTTGCTGTTATAAATTTTCATAAGAAATCTGTTTAAAACCATATCATTTATTATTATCTTTGATAAATCTGGAAACATTTTTTTATATTCATTTAACTGTTTATAAATCATTTCTGAAACATCATACTGCATTTTTATAAATTCGTCTATATTATTATGCATTTTAACCGAGGTGCTGTTATGTAGCCTGTACATTGTAAGTTTTAAATCAGTACTGCATATTCTCGCATTTTTTGATAAGGCGCAGTAAAACATAAAATTATCTGGGCAGGTTTTTATGCTCTTTAAAAAATTCATATTTATTAATTCTTTCCTTATTGAAATCGACGATAAATTGAATGATAGATTATTTGTATTATATCTTTTAATATCCATCTCATTTGATGTAAAAACTTTTTGAGAGTTGTGTAAATAGTTACACAAATTACTAAATTTTTCAAATATAATTGTTAATTTATTGTGAGAAAAAAGGTCATCATCATCTAAAAATGAGATTACATCACCCTTTGAAACAGATATCCCCTTGTACAGAAATTCTCCAATAGTGCCGTCCATTATGATATTTATAATACCATTTGAATTCAGAAAATTATCTATATTTGTATCTGTAAAATTTTTAACAACTATAATCTCATAGTATTTCCTTTCCAGATTTTGGTTTAAAACACTATTTACTGCATCAGTAAGGAATTCCTGTCTGTTATATGCAGTAATTATTACAGAGATAAACATAATTCGTTATAACTCTTATTTACTTAAATTATACTTATAAATTTTGTCTTTATTTATCGATGATTTTGGGATTGATTAAGTTCCCCCATTAAACTGTATATTTTCGGAAGAATCTTATTGCAATAATAGTCACTAGCCCTTGAGATAACATTTGGTCTTATTTGTTTTATTATGTATTTATTATTTACAAGCCAGCTTAATTTCTGCTTTAATTCATCCTCATTGTTTACAATAAATCCATTCTCACCATCTTTTATCAGTTCATTTGTTGATGGAATGGAAAATGCAACCGGAATGCATCCATAGGACATTGCCTCCAATAGCCCAATGCTGAACCCCTCATTAATGGATGGAAATAATATAATATCCGTTATTTGATAAATTGCCTGCAGCAGATCATTATCCACGTATCCTAAATTAACAACATTTTCTTGGGGATTTTCATCATTATATCCTGCAGTTATGAGCGTTACATTATCCATGCCTTTAATAGCACGTTTTGCTATGTTTAACCCTTTTCTTACAGGATCCCTGCCAACCCAGAGCAGTAAAGTTCTGCCGGAATTTTTGAGTTCATATATAATATCAAAGTTTTTATTTATTTTATATGGTGGTTCTATGCAGGTATTTATAACATTTATATCATTTCTACCGGTTATTTCCTTGAAATACATTGCTGTATGTTCTGAAACAGAAATTACCATTTGTGATTTTCTGCACGATGCTATTTCAAAAAAACCGTTGATACTATCCAATATATATGATATTATATATTTAATTGAATGGGATTTTGTCCTTAATTTTAAAGTTTCACTAATGCTTCCGTGCAGGGTCATTAATGTTTTAGCTCCCTTTATAAAAGGAATTAATGAGCCATTATCCCCATTAATATGGATGATATCATAGGCAGATTTGTTTTTATTTACGATAAAATAAAGTTTCAGGTTATAATAAAACTTTGCCAAGCCAATTTTCCAGACAAACTTCGGTATATAAACCTCCATTGGGCTGCAACCATTAATTTTATTTTCACTTGCGTATGCAATTTCAACAATATTTTTATTTGATTTCAAAAAATTTGCAAGTTTGTATATATAAGATTCAACACCTGCACCGTTTTTACCATAAGGGTTCCTGTAACTTATTTCAAGTATTCGCATAAATTAGCATAATATATTTATATCTTTAATATTTGTTACATTATAATAATTGTTCATTTATTGAATAAATATTTATCTATTAACCTTGAATGCTCCATGGCAACATTATCCCATACATGTATTTTTATAAATTTTTTCTCCGATTCATTTAATTCTGAAAACCTTGAATCCTTGAGCATATTTAGGGCTGTTGATGCCATGGAGTTTATATCAAATTCCTTAACCATTTTTACGTTGGAAAAGCCCTTAAAATATGAAAGACCGGGTATATCATATGCAACTACCGGAACACTATATGAAAGTGCTTCTAAGATTACCAGAGAAAAGGAATCGCTATGTGATGGGTATAACAGAAGCATTGATGTTTTAAGCTCTTCCCTTAATTCTTCATCTGGTAAATATCCTTTATATTTTATTTTTTCTGTTAATCCGAGTTTTTTAATCCTTGAAAAGAATTCATTTTCCTCATACTTTGTGTTAAATTTTCCAATAACTTCTAGATATACATCAATTCTTTCACTAATTTTTTTGAATATATAAGGTATCTCAAGAAGCCCCTTCATAAAATTCAATCTGGAATAATAAATTATTTTGTTATCCTTTTTTGCTGGTGCCTCTATGTAGCCCATAAACCCACTTGATGGATATAAAACCTCAATTGGTACACGGGCTTTTAAATTTATATTCTTTTTCTGTGATGGATTTACAAGTGCTATAAATTTTAAGTTTTTATCATAATTTATCTGGCCTAATTGTTCTTTTATGTAAAAATAGTCATAAACAAATTCTAAATACGGGTAAAAAAAATATTTTCCCATCTTGGCAGATAGGTAAGAAAATGAATAAAAACTGTAAAATAAATGATTGTTAATATCGCCCAGCCCCTGAATGCATATGCCGTACTTAGAATCTAATAGTTTTGAAAGGTATCTTGTATAATTTAGATAACCGCTTTTAAGTCCGTGGTATAATGCATATAAATAATCCATATTATAAATTGCGTCAACATCAGATTCTTTAATATATTTATCCATTAATTCAAATTTATTTTTTCCACTTTTTTCTATAATTTTATAAAATGCATCTGTAATTTTCACACCGTTATCCTCAAAAAATTTTGCATTCTCTTTAAGAGTTTTGATCTTATTTTGATTTATATCTGAATATATCACAGGATCTGGAAAATATGTCACATCATATCTTTTTGCAAATCTAAGTAATACCTCTTTTTGATGTGTTGATCCGCCGCTGATTTTTTTGGAAAGTATATCTGTACCGGTAACTCCAAGTTTCATTGATGTTGGATATTTATATTTAAACAAAAATCTTCCGTTTAATGAGATATTTATCATGGCCTCTTACTATAATCACTCTCTCTTTTTCTACATTTGATATTCTCAAATGAGTTCCATAATAAAGTTATTGCTTTTCATATAACGTATCTTCCTTTTCTCCATATGCCGTTGATGGTGTTACCGCAGGTCCATTATTTATAAACAATGACATATGTCGTTATGGATGGTTTAAACTTAAACATATCTAAAGAGATATTGATGATGTTCAATATTTATTATTTAATATATTCGATTCTTCCATGGGAATATACCATTTGAATACATTGAGATTATCAATTCATCAATGCTTATGGACTTATTATTGTCTCTTATTGCACTGTGGAATTTATTATTCATTTTCTATGACCTGATAATGGGTAATCATTCCTTATTTTTATTATTAAATCCTATATATTTTTATCAATAATTTTAGTTTTTCTTCCTGTCTTCTATAATTTATTCTTTCCATATTTTAAATAATTGTAATATATTTTATTGATATACCTTGCTGAAACATTGTAAATAAATATAATTTAGTTGATGATTCTCCTTTTTCTTTCTGTTTTATTATATATTTTAATTTTTTATTGTTTAACTTCACCTTTTTTTAATTCTCTTTTCCATATTATAATGTTTATATATGAAATCAATTTGGGGCAAGATATTCACAATTTATTTGGATAAATTATTAATTTTTATTATAATATAAGGCCATGAAAAATTCGGTATTAATACATGGCGGTGCTGGATCGCCATCATCAATGAGCAGCATTCTCGAGGGCATATTGAATAAAATAGAATATGATGATGACCCATTAAACGTTGCCGTAAATTCGGTTGTTTCACTGGAGGATGATCCAGCATTTAATGCAGGCACTGGGTCAGTCCCAAGACTTGATGGAACCATACAGATGGATGCTGCAGTAATGTCCAATGGTAATTTTGGATCTGTAATATGCATAGAAAATGTAAAAAACCCTGTTCTTGTTGCACGGGATGTTATGCTTAACTCGCCGCATATAATATTGTCAGGTGACGGTGCCGTAAAATTCGCAAGGTTAATGGGCCATAAATACTATGACAATAGCACAGAAAAATCAGGCAAAATGTTAAGAAAATTTTATTCTGAAGCTTTTAAAAAGGATTTCCATGAAACGTTTGTTACCAAAAAATCTGGTGATACAGTTGGCGCCGTTGCAAGGATAAACAACAAATTTGCCGCCGCAGTTTCAACCGGTGGATCCTTTCCAATGCTCCGCGGGAGGGTTGGTGATTCCCCATTAATAGGTGCTGGCATATATTCCGGACCTGATGGTGCAGTTGTTGCAACTGGAATTGGAGAGGAAATAGCAAAAAAATTATTGAGCTATAAAATTTACTCAAAAATAAAAACGGATTCGCTTGAAAATATTGTTAAAAACGAGGTGAATTCATTTAAAACAAGCTGTGGAATTATAGCCATAACAGATGATGAATACATTGCATACTCAAATACAGACATGGCGTATGCATATAAGGAATTTTAAAAATTTTTATTATTTTTCAATTACTGTTCCGGTATCAATGGAACCTATGTTTTTTATTGATGTTATATAAACGCGGGTTCCGCCATTTTCAATAAACCTTAAGGATGCCAGAATTTTGGGCTTAATAGTACCCTTCTCAAAGTTGATTTTATTATAATAATCAAGCATTTTAGCATATTTTATTTTGTTTATTTTTCCATTTTTATTTCTGTAATCTAAAAAAACATTGTCAACATCTGTTATTATAATAAATTCAGACGCACCGATTGAACTGACCAGAGCGATGAGCTCAGGTCCTTGTCTATGGCACCATCATATCCTTTATATTCATTTTGATTGTTAATAACCCGAATGCCACTACCCCCAACTGCCATGGGGACATAACCGTTTAAAATCATGGTTTCTAATGGTGTCCTTCTCAAGTATATCAACGGGCTCAGGCGATTTTACCATCTTTCTGTATCCCTTTCTGAAATACCATGCATTGTTATGCATTTCTTTCCTGCAGTCATTAACATTCTCAATAATTACATGAACTGGATGGTACATGTAATTATCCTTCATGGAATGCCAGGAGGGACTGCCACTCACGGTAAACGGGGTACCTCAAAGCTCTAATCCACGAATTGAAATGGATAATGATGATAATCTATTTCTATCATGGATTAAACCCACAGTTAGTGCATTTAGACATTTTCCAGATTGGGGTGCTCTAATTTTCACCACATACAGGACATTCATATGAAGTCCCATCTGGATTAATAAATTCATGAAAATCCTTGAAAATAAAAGGGTTGACCCAACAAAATTGACAACGCACAGATTTGGTTTTGATGATACAGACAAGGCATTTGAAATGATGGATAAAAAAACAGACAATGTTATTAAGCCATTAATTAAATTCTAATTTATTATAAAGAATTAAATAAGAATAAATCATTAACTTATAAAAATGTTTACGGTCACAATAACCCTTGAGAGGACGAAATATGAGAATTACATAAAATCTGTTGAACCTGAACTTGAATACAGCTTTGGGAGGTCTGAAATAAATTTAAATTCTGATGAATCAAACTTTTACATTACAATAAAATCACCTGATATTTCATCCATGCGTGCCAGCCTTTCATCGATTTCAAGGGTTTTAAATGTTACCAAAAAAATAATGGAGGTAGAAGAATGGTAGAACCGAATATAAATGCATATTTGCAGAATCAGTTAAAACAGGCGCAGGAGATACAGGCACAGATAGAGCAGATAGCAAACCAGAGGTACCAGCTCGATATTAAGGTTAAGGAGCTGGACAGAACCCTAAAGGAGCTTGCCAGTGTAAAGGACGGCACACCCATTTATAAAAACGTTGGGCCGGTACTATATAAAATAGATGATAAGAACAAGCTTGTGTCAGATCTGGAGGAACAAAAGGAGTTAAGCCAGATGAGGCTTAAAACGCTTGAAAATCAGCAGAAAAACCTTGAAGAAAAGTATAAGGAACTTGAGGAGACAATACAGAAGAGATACGAGGAAGCAAGCGGTAAAAAACAAAATTAAAGTGATTCAAGAATTTTTTTCCTTATAATTGATGAGCTGTTATTTATTCCATCATATTTTGATGTTCTTTTAACAGTTACATTTAACCCAAGTTTTTTGCATTCATTAATTATATAATTCTCGTCAAATTTCTGGTCATAGCCAAGTGTTATTATATCTGGCTTTAATTCCTCAACTGTTCTGAATATATTATCACTGCTATGGCCCACAACAGCATAATCAACAGGTTTTAAGGCCTTTATTAATTCAAGCCTTTCATTTTCATTGAATATAAGCTTCTTTCCATGCCTTGTGGCGGTGTAATCTGAGGCAACAACAACCATTAAATAATCACCAAAGGATTTGGACTCCTGAAGGTAATGCAAATGGCCAAGATGCACTATATCAAATACTCCCGTAGCCATTACCCTTATCATTTTAGGACTAAAATGCATAAATAATTATAAAGTTTGGCATTAAAATTTTATAATTATTTTTAAATGTTTTACAGCATAATTTATTAAATTATATGTTTATAATTCAGTTAAATATTCAAATAACTTTAAGTTTATATACAGATTTACAATTAATTGTTATGGAAGGCCTGGTTGGAGATGTGTATGCTGCACTCAAAAATTACATAGATTCTTTAAAGGATAAATCATGTGCCATTGCGTTTTCAGGCGGGCTTGACTCATCGCTCCTTCTGGCAATATCAAATTATAAGTTTATTCCATATACTTTAGGGTTTAGAACATCAAGGGATATAGAAAATGCCCAGAAATCAGAACTATTATTAAATATTAATGTTAAAAAAATTTATCTTGATGATTTAAACATTGATGGATATATTGATGAGCTGTTAAAAATAGATAAAAACATAAGTAAAATGGAAATGGGCTATGAGCTCGTGCTGTTCATTTTAATGGATTTTATTTCAGAAAAATATGTTGTAACAGGCCAGGGTGCAGATGAGATATTCTATGGATATCATAAATTTATGGAAAATCCAGGGCTTTCAAATGAAACCTACCTTAACAGATTATTTAATGTGACACTGCCGAGGGAGAAGAAGATGGCAGAGTATTACGATAAGGAATTAATAACACCATATCTAAACCCAGAAATTTTAAAATTACGTTCGAAAATAACAAGGAATGTTAATATAAATGGCGAAAGCAATAAGCTAATATTAAGGGAAATAGCAAAAAATATTGGCATTCCGGATTCAATATTTAACAGGAATAAAAAGGCTGCCCAGTATGGGTCAGGAATAAACAGATATTTAATAAAAAAATTAAAATAATTTTAAAAATATAATCATAAAAAATAAGAAATTAATAAATAGCATTTCACAATATAGTATATAAATTAACGGGATACATAATGACATATATAGGCATAATAGGAGGGAGTGGCCTTTACACATTAATGACGGAAACTGAGACTGTTGATGTTGATACGCCATATGGCAAAACATCAGATAAGATCGAGATTGGAAGAATAAATGGTGTTGAGGTTGCATTTATTCCAAGGCATGGTAAAAAGCACACAATTCCACCGCATAGGGTCAATTACAGGGCAAATATATGGGCATTAAAGCATATTGGCGTTGAGCGAATTATTGGGCTTAATGCAGTTGGCTCTTTAAAGGAGGACTACAGCCCTGGCGATATCGTTGTGCCCGATCAGTTTATTGACCTGACAAGAAGGCGTGATTTAACCTTTTATGATGGCCCGGATGTTTATCATATATCAATGGCAGACCCATTCTGCCCGGAGATAAGCAGAAAAATATATGAAACCGGAAAATCATTAAATTATAATATACACAGTTCCGGAACGTATGTATGCATAGAGGGCCCAAGGTTTTCAACAAGGGCTGAATCAAAATTATTTCATACATTTGGTGATATAATAGGCATGACGCTTGTTCCAGAAATAAATCTAGCAGGGGAATTATCAATGTGCTATGGCATGATAGCCACTGTTACAGATTATGATGCATGGTCTGATACTGCAGTGGAGGCCTCTGATGTTATGAATATTATGAAGGAAAATGAAAAAAAGGTTTCAGATATATTATATAATGTTATTCCTAAAATTAACGATCAAAGAAATTGCAACTGTTCTTTGAGATTAGAAAATGCGAAGGCATAGAGGTGAAAAAAATGAAAATAAAATTTCTCGGAGGTGCCGAGGAAGTCGGAAGACTGGCAATAAAAATAGAGGATAAGCAGAGCAGGATAATGGTGGATTACGGCATAGAGCCAGAAAAGCCACCAGAGTACCCATTACCACCAGAAAAGGTGGATGACATATTTGTAACGCATGCGCATCTGGATCATACTGGTGCATTACCCGTATACTACCATAGTTACAGCGCCAACCTGCATGCAACAGCAATGACTGCAAACAGCATAGTTCCAATTTTAAAGGATTCATTAAAGATAATGAACCTTGAAAATTATACAAAGATGTACAATGAGGATGATATAAGCAATTTATTTAATTCTCTTGTAACAGCAAACTATGGAGAGCCATTTGAGGTTGGCAATCTTACTGCAAAGGCATATTCAGCAGGCCATATACCCGGATCAAGCATGTGGTGGTTCGAGGATTCAAAATCGTTTATGATAACAGGGGATTTATACACAAGGGATACAAACCTTTTAAAAGGTGCAAAGCCTGTAAAAACAGATATACTTATAATGGAAAGCACATATGCAGGAAGGGACCATGAGGACAGGGAGGAGGTCATAAAAAGGCTTAAGGATAGCATAAAGGAGACAATAGACAATGGCGGCAAGGTAATCCTGCCCACATTTGCAATAGGAAGGACGCAGGAAATGGTAATGATTTTAAGGGATATGAATTACACAATTTACGTTGACGGTATGGGTAATAGTATATCAAGGATTTACATGGACACACCAGGATTCCTCAAGGATCCAAAAATGTTCAGGAAATCCATGGGCAGGGTAATACAGGTAAGGAATAACAGAATGAGAAAGGAGGCCCTTGAGGAGGCAGATATAATTATAACAACATCAGGAATGCTGGACGGTGGCCCTGTTTTAGGCTATATCGATGCATTATCACAGGATCCAAAATCCGCAATATTCCTTACAGGATACCAGGTTGACGGCACAAATGGCAGGAGTCTGATGGAAAACGGTACCATAAAAATAGCCGGTGCAACAATTAAGCCGGCAATGAAGGTTGATTTCTTTGATTTATCTGCCCATGCAGGTCATTCTGATCTGGTAAAATTCATTAAGGAGATTGACCCGGAAACAATAGTGCTGTGCCATGGAGACCAGAGAGAAAAACTTCAGGAAGCAATACCTGAATATAACTTTGTGCTTCCATTCAACGGGCATGAATTTGAATTATAATTTTTTATAATTTTTTAATTTTATTTAAAATGGGCTTTTTGCCATTTGATTTATTGTAATATTTGAAACACCATTTATTTCCATTGTATATATTCCAGGTTTTAAATAATATGTATTATTTGTTAAATATAAATTTATAATAAACTGCATATTACCGTTCCTGAAATATTATGCATTGTTATGCACATACTTCTTGCAGTCATTGAAATTCTCAATAATTACATGATCTGGATGGTACATGTAATTATTCCTCATAGAATACCAAGAGGAACTGCCACTCACGGTAAACGGGGTACCGCAAAGGTATAATCCCCTAACAGCAATGGATAATGATGATAATCTATCCCTGTTAAAGGTTACACCACAGTTACTGCATTCTGATATTTTCCAGATTGGGTGCTTTAATTTACCACCACATACAGGACATTCAGAGGAAGTCCCCTCTGGATTTACATATAATGTTTTATTTTTTGATTTATAATCTATAAATCTTTGAAACAATCTGTATGGCCATGTATTTATATCTGTTCTGAACCTTTTTGATTTATTGTTTTTATTGCTTGCCTTACTGTCCTCATTATTATTTTTATATTTCTTTTTCTGACCCTGTTTTTTTATATTCGTTAAATCCTCGAATACAAAGGTCTTACCACTGTTATCATTGACAATTTTGGTTGTTAATTTCTGTAATTTATCCCTTATTATATTTCTCTGCCTGTGCCTTGATTCCTTTAATTTTCTATTCCTTTTTTCAGGATTCTTAATATGCCTCTGTATCTTGGTTCTCTTCCTTGCATAGTCCCTCTGAGTCTTTGCTATATCAGATGTATCTATTGTATTTGTTTCAACTATTTGATTATCCCTTATAATTGTATAATCAATTGTTTTAAAATTTAAATCAAACCCTATTATATTGTTATTTATTAAGGGTTTGTTTAAACTTCCTATTATAAATGTAATGCATACCTTATTATCTGTTAATAACACCTCTGATATTTTATATCTGGAATATTCATTGTATTTCCTATTTTTATCAACAATATCAATATATTCATACTCATTTGGCCTTATTGTGAGCCTTAGTTTATTATTGTCCATCTTTATAAGCTCAGAATCTATCCTCATAGCCAGTCTTTTAGCCTTAATAATTTTTAATTTTCCATTATTATTCTTTTTGTATGACCTTAATATTGCTATTGCATTCCTGCATGCAGGATTGATATGGTGCTTGGCGTAATCAATATTATTATCATAATAATTCTTTAATGATTTTCTTAAAACAATAGGGGATGGTAATTTATTATTATTGGATTTTGCCATTGAATATGCATTGATTATTGCCCTATTTATTAAATCCCTCATATCATTTAGATATTTTAGAATGGTGTCACTTGGTTTGTATTCGAACACTATGGTTCTTTTATCACCACTGGATTTCCATGGGTGTGTCATTTTTTTACCGCCTTTAATATATCCTTCATCTTCTGTGATCTTAATCCATATAATTTGGATGAGAATAATGTTATTATGGATATCAAATTGATGTTGGATATTGATTCTTTAACAAAAATCTTTCCATTTCATGAGACATTTATCATCGACCTCTTATAATAATTATGCTTTCTTCTTCTATAGCTTTCCTTAAGATTTTTTAAAAATCTCATATAATATGCCCTGAAGCTGTTGTCATTTTTCCATTTATCCAAAAACTGTATTGGTGGGTAATAATCCAATGTGGAATGTGGCCTTATATTATTATAATCATGGAATGCCTTTTCTATGATTATTTTTCCATCATTGAAATTATTGATTTCATTGATCCATATATAATCAGTCTTAATTGAATTATGGAAGCTTTCTATGTCACCATTCTCCTCAGGTGTTTCCTTTTCTATGTATTCATGCTTAATTCCCATTGTTTTAAGATAATTATTGAACTCCTTGGATATATACTGTGGACCGTTATCTGTTCTCAATGTAATATTATCCGGTACTATGCCATTGAATTTCCTTATAATAGCATCATCTATTGCATTTATGGTATCTTTAGATGTGCATGATGTATTATAATTATATCCATACCATTCCTTGGAAAATGCATCTTTAATGCACATTAAATATGTCATTCCATTGTTTGTTGGGATATATGTAATGTCTGTTTCTATCAGCATTTCAGGCTTATCAGCCCTGAGTAATTTTAATTCCCTTATATTTTTATGGTTATGCAATGGCAATGTTAAATTATTATTCTTCATTATTTTATACACTGTTTTTTTAGCTATATTTATGCCTGAATTCCTCAATAATGCCCAGATTCTATTATAGCCATATGTTATTCTTTCCTTGCATAGTTCTATTATTTTATCTATAATATTATTATCAATCCTTGTTATACGCCTTTTATCTCCTTTATTTTGATGCTTCTTATTGTAATAGTATGTTATTCTATTAATTCCAGAATAATAGCATGCTTTTGTTATTTCAATTCCATTATTATGCATATCATCCACTGAACTCACCTTTTCCTCTTCATATAATTTTTTTTTAATATTTCATTTGCTATGGTCATCTCACCTATTATTGACCTTAATTTTTCATTCTCTTTAATTAAGGACTTATCAGGATCCTTTCCTTCCAATCCCTTTTTGCCTCCTTCCAAGAATTGTTCCCTCCATTTATAAAATAATGATACTGCTATTCCATGGTTCCTGCATATCTCTGCTATTGTAATATTTGGGATTCTGGAATGATTCCATTATAATATTATATTTCTCCTCACTTGTATATATTCTTTTAAGTATTTACATTACCCCCTTTATATATTTATATAAATCATTAGTTATATATATCTCTTTAGATGAGTTTAACTTTAAACTATCCATAACCACTTTTTATTATCAAAGGATATTCCAGATGATATATCGGAATATATTGCATTTATTGTATAACCATTCATAAAGCACCACTGCCTTAACTGCTGTATCTGATTATCTAAATCTTTCTTCTATTTATTTGTTGAAACCCCTGTGTATATTATGGTTTTTCTTTTTACATCCCTGTTAAGAAGCCTATAAACATCCTCATCACTGTAATCATATTTCCTATTTGGCTATACATGCAATGTTTTTTGATATCCTTAACAGGTTCATTACCTCATTTGCCTTCATGGTTAATATTATTATATAATATTAATATATAAGAGTATCATTTTTATTAACCATATAAATGTATTTCATAAATATATGAATTATGAGCTATGTCTGAGCTGTTGTCCTCAAATTCGGTTATATTTAATACCATATTTTTGCTTGAAGTATTATAATATTCAACACGCTCGGATTTTATAAAATTTATTCCAGTACTGGAGGTTTCTATTTTTGTTTCATTAAGTTTTGAACCAACAATATGTCCTGCATCATCTGAATTCGGAAATCCAAAATGCGATTCATCAACGGTTAAATAATAAATGCCTGATAAAATTACTATTATTGCTATTACTGCAGAAATGATGGCCTTTTGTTTCCCCTTCATTTAGCGCTTATTTTTTGTGTATATAAAGATTTTACGTTTTTAAATATAATTATAAATAAATATTAACACCGATGTTATATGCAATTAATGGGAAAATATATTTTTATCAGGCACGGGGAGAGCAATATAAATGTGCTCGGAGTCCTTTCTGGGGACAGTGATGTAAGCGGATTAACAGAAAAGGGAATGGCACAGGCCAGAAGAACTGCAGAGCAGCTAACTGGAATAAAAATTAATGGCATAATATCGAGCCCATTAAAAAGGGCATTTGAAACTGCAAAAATCATAGGTGAAGTTCTTAATATTGATGTTAAAACTGATGAAAGGCTTATAGAGGTAAATCTTGGCAGGGCCAAGGAAAAGAAGATAAATGAGTTTACAAATCCGCTGTATCCGAATTCACATATAACAGGCAGCATAAGGAATTTAATAGGGATGGAGGACTGGGATGACATGATATCAAGAGTAAAATCCGCAATGGATAGTTTTAACGGAAAATACATATTTGTATCGCATTCAGACCCAATAAGGGCAATAGCATCATATTACCTTGGCTGGACAGAGGATGACAGCTTTGGCATAGATATAAAAAATGCATCAATGACAGTCATAGATTCGGATAAAAATAAGGTTTTATGCCTTGGTGCAATAAATCTTGACCCGGAAATAAAAAAATTATTTTATTAAAATTCAGGCTTTTGTTTTTTTAAGGCCTGCAACATTTCCCGGCCTCCATGTTTTAACCATAATGTAATACAGTGCCCCACCAACGGCCTGTATTGATCCCCCTATTAGAAGCGGAAATGCAAGGTTAAAATCCATTAAATATCCGGATGATCCACTTGTAAGCTGCGATGCCCTTCCGGAAACACCCTGTATGCCTGTGGATGTACCATAATCCTCCTTATTTATTCCCCTAACATTGATTGCGCCCCTCAATGGTGATCCTATCCCTGCCACAGCCATTCTAATAATATATATTCCTGCAGTTATATATAAAAATGGCACAAAGGCTATGACTGCAAATAATAATCCCTGAAGAATTCTCGCAAGGGATGCTATTTTAAGGCCATCAAAATGACCATTTAAATATCTGCCGGATATGAATGACCCAAGTGCAGTGGCAGCATACGATATGGTGTATATATCACCAACATATCCTGCCCCTATGTGATATTTAAGCTCAAACCATAATGGAAGCAAAGGCATGGCAATTCCTATGGCCGCTGCATTAAGGCTGTTTGGTATTATTATTCTAAGCATGTATGAAAAGCTCTCCTTTTTCATGACCCTTGTGGTCTTCCTGGGCCTTTTATATTCCCTTAACCTTGAAAGTGCAAGTGCAGATGATATAATTAAAATCAGCGATATTGCAAAGAATATTCTGTAGAACATTAACGCGCCGGTAATCCTCGAAAGAAATGTATAAAGGCCAAGGAATATCCCGCCAAATATTGAGAAAAACGATGCTGTGGCCGTGAGCAGTGATAATTTTGTTACCCTCTGCAATTCATCCGGATAGTTATTTGCCACAAATGCAGTCATTCCCGGTGAGAAGGCACCGCGCATTCCGCCAGCACTACCTGTTATCCCGGCTATGATTGCACCGGTGGCAATAAAATAAATGTTTGTTGAGACGGTAATTAATAAAAGGCCAAAAACAGGAAATATCTCGCTTAATAAAAGAACCTTTGAATATCCTATGGAATCACCCACCCTGCCAAGTATTAATATTAAAATAATATTAAATAGTGTAATTGGCACATATAAAAGTCCTATAAAAATTAAGGAATAATGCAATAAATGTAAATATAATGGCAGGGATAATGTCACAAAAATAAGGGCAGCACTCCTGGTTGCCCTTGAAACAAGAAGAAAATTAAATGATTTATTAACAATTTCAGGTGAATCGGAAAACATAATATTCTATATAGTTTACTAATATATTATTTATTTGTTTTCCCATTCTTTAAAGTTTTTATATTCCTTGATCTTAATTTGAGATAAACATAAATTACTATGGCAATAAAGATGATGACTGCAACATATGAAAACTGGTCAAAATATTTTAGTATGACCTCCCACCTGGAACCAAGGACTATGCCAATATATATCAGTATTGCATCATATATCAGGTCACCAAGGAGTGTAAAAAATGAGAACTTTTTAAGGCTCATCAGTGCCATGCCAGCAGGTATTGAAATAAATGTTCTGAAAACAGGTAAAAATCTTGTGGTAAAAACAGAAAGCTCACCATAGGCGGCAAACCATGCCTTTGTCCTGTCCACTGTATCCTTCTTAAGCATCAGATATTTTCCATATTTAAGAATGAATGGGTCACCGCCATATTTACCTATTGCATATGCTATTAATGCACCAACAAGGTCACCCACGGAGCCAATTATTAATAATAAAATGACATTGATTATTGAATTAAAACCACCCATTAAACCATAATATGCCAGATAGCCTGAAAATGTCATGACAACCTCTGATGGTATTGGTAAAAGCATGCCCTCCAAGAGCATCAGTATAAAAACACCAGAATACCCAAGGCTTAATATCAAGTTCTCAACAAGCTTTATTATATATACCGTTAATTCTGTAATTACACTCAATTTTAATCAATTACCAATTATAATTGTATATTAAAAGTTAATTGTTAAACAAAAAATGAATTAAAAGAAACTAAAAAATAATAAATAATAATTTTGGTTACACATAAACATGTACAATGTCCTTGTTACACACGATTTACCTGGAAATTATATTGATTCAATAAATGGAATAAATATTATAAGAAGACCTGAGGGAGAGGATGCGAATGCATGGCTTCTTAAAAATATAGAAAATGCTGATGGAATTTTAATCACATTAAATGAAAAAATAGACAAAAATTTAATAAACTTGGGTAAAAAATTAAAGGTTATAAGCACCTACAGTGTTGGATATGACCACATAGATGTTGATTATGCCCTAAAAAAGGGAATTAAAATAGGATACACACCGGAGGTTCTTACAGAGACAACAGCAGATCTTATATTTGGCATAATGCTTGCCGCGGCCAGAAGAATTGTTGAGGGTGATAAAATTGTAAGGGAAGATAAGTGGAAATCAGGCTGGAACCCTGAATTCATGCTTGGAGCCGAGGTTCATGGCGCGACTGCAGGAATTCTTGGAATGGGCAGGATAGGAAATGCAATATTAAGGCGTGCAAGGGGATTTAACATGGACGTGATTTATTACAGCAGGCATAAACGTGATGTTGATGCGAATTTTATGCCACTGGATGATGTTCTTAGAAATTCTGATTTTTTATTTGTATGCCTCGATTATAATAAGGATACATACCATTTTATGGACATGCCCAAATTTAAAAAGATGAAAAAAACAGCATTTATTATAAATGGCACCAGGGGAAAGGTTATAAATGAAAAAGACCTAATATCAGCCCTCAACTCTGGTATAATTGCAGGTGCTGCACTCGATGTTTTCGAAACAGAGCCAATTGATAATAATAATCCATTATTGAAAATGAATAATGTTGTATTAACCCCGCATATAGGCAGTGCAACGGATAATACCAGAAAAAAGATGGCAGAGGTTGCAGTCAGCAATCTTATTAATGGTTTGTCCGGTAAGCCGCTTATATATGAGATAAAAAAATAACATTTTTATTATACATGATAATAATTAAGCTACATGGATAACATGAATGCTGTTTGCCTTATCTCTGGCGGCCTGGATTCACCGACAGTCATGGCATATGCAATAAAGATGGGTTATAAGGTATACCCCTTAAGCATAAATTATGGACAGAGACATTCAAAGGAATTAAACTCATCAAGGGAAATTTGCAGGTACTATAATTTAGATCTAAAGATATTAAATATAGATTTAAGGCAGATTGGAGGGTCAGCCCTAACATCTGATATAGAGGTCCCGGAAAGATCTTTAAACGATATTTCAGATGATATACCAGTAACATATGTTCCGGCAAGAAATACAATATTTTTGAGCCTTGCAGCCGCATATGCTGAAACAATTAATGCAAAATACATATTCATAGGGGCAAATGCCATAGATTATTCCGGATACCCAGATTGCAGGCCGGAATTTTTCAATGCTATGAATGATGCATTAAATCTTGGCACAGAATTTGGCATCAGGGAAAATTTTAAAATCATGGTACCGTTGCAGTATCTTTCAAAGGGTGATATAATAAAACTTGGAAGAAGCCTTGGTGTGCCATATAAATTAACATGGTCATGCTATAATGGAAGAGAAAAGGCCTGTGGAAAATGTGACTCGTGCCTGCTAAGGCTGAAAGGCTTCATGGATGCAAATGATTATGATGATATAGAATACGAATCATACCCAGATTTTTATGTGGAATACTGCAAAAGGACAGGCCATAAATTATAAGATTTTAAAGGGTTCTTTTGATTCCCAGCATGACCGCATAATTGCTAATAATTCCTATTGCGAGCAAAAAATGTAGATATGGCATGTATGTTGAATAAAATGCTGAGCTTTTAAATATTATAAAGCCTGAGCCAATTATGCCTGTTAGTACAATTAATCCCGAATTTACCACCGAGAGATTCCTGAGCCTTTTATTAATTCCGGATGGTTTAATTAATATTAATGCAAGTATAAAAAGCAATGTGCCGGTAATTATATGAACATACAGCATTCTGGAATTGAGAGGGTTTGAAATCTGTGAAAGATAAAAACCCAGTGTCATCTGCAGAACAGTTAGGCCAGATACGGACCATAAAAGTTTTTCAAGTCCATCCATTTTATCAAATTTCAACATTATTTTTATTTTTTTGCAATTATTTACAGAATAGATGCATGTTTATATAAGTGATTTACATATTATGCTTTATGGGAGAATTACTTGCAGTACCTGTAACAGGTGATGAGGTTACCGGGCCCGGTGAGGGCATGGAAATCCATATTTACAGCATTGATGGAAAAAACGCAAAAATGATAGAATCATATGAAAACCCTGCCCTTAAGGCCTCCATGACAAGGGGCATATACATGCTTAAATCAATTCTTGAAAAAAATGTTAGGTACCTTATAGTGTCTGAAATGGGAGGTCCCGGATTTAGATTTGTTAAAAATAAAATAAAAATGTACGATTCGGGAGGGCTCAATGAAAAAGATGCAATTAACGCTTTTATAAATAATCAATTAAGGGAGATTACAGAGCCAACCCATGAACCACATCATAATATGGAAAACAAATAAATTTTTATCCCATTATATATTTTTAATTTATGATAAGAATTGCCTTAACACAGCTCAATCCTCCAGAAACCAAGGAAAAAAGCCTTGAAAATATTGAGAACTATGCCAGGCTGGCGAGCAAAAATCATGCAGACCTCGTTGTCTTTCCAGAGTACTATATGTGCTATTATAAAGGCATTAAACCGGCAGATGAGGCCGAGAACATTCATGGTGGGTATGTACAAACTCTTGAAAAAATTTCACAAAAATATAAAATCGACATAATATCAGGAATTCATGAAAAATATGAAAATAGGATATACGATACAGCAGTTTATATAAACAAATACTCGGGCATTTCCAGTTACTATAGAAAAACACATTTATACGATGCCTTTGGATTTAAGGAATCAGATCTATATTCACATGGAAATGGCCCTTTTGATATTTTTAAAATTAACGATTTTAAAATAGGAATGGTAATATGTTATGATATAAGATTTCCAGAAATATTCAGAAATTATTCATTAAACAGTGCAGATTTAATAGTAATAATTTCTGGGTGGTTTTCAGGCCCGGTTAAGGAGGAGCAGTGGCTTAACCTTGTTTCTGTGAGGGCGCTTGAGAATACGGTTTATGTTGCAAGTTCCAATCTTGTTGGGGGCGATTTCACAGGTATAAGCACGGTTGCAGACCCAATAGGTGTTATAATAAACAGATGTGCTGAGGCACCGGATATAATATATTCTGATCTGGACATTAACAGAATAAGAAATGTTAGAAATAAAATGCCTGTTTTAGAACAGCGCAGGCCTGAACTTTACAGGCTAAGGTAAATTTATTTTATAAATCTAAATAATTTATCAGTTCCAGAGGATGAATTTGTATATGAAAGCCTTTCAAGTATAAACTTTAGCATGCTGAATTTATCAGGTATAATATCAAGGACATAATTCATTTCCTCCCTGCTTATTAATTTAAAAGCCTTTATTTCCAATAAATATATGCCAAATCCGGCAAGCATCAATAACAGTATATTTATTATACTGTATGAAAGATGGAACTGAAGGATAAATACAATGCTGAACATGATAATTGATGCGAACCATATCTTTAAGATTCTGGTCCTGTCAAAATTATTTATCTTGAATTTTCTGGCATAATGATAAACAATAATAAAGTTAACAGCATTCATTGATGAATAGGAAATTGCCGCGCCAAGGATGTTAAATCTTGGTATGAGTATTATGGATAACGCAATATTTGCGACAAGTGAAAGGGCAGATGAATATATAAAAATCCTTGTCTGCCTAACACTTGAAATCCCGGATGATAATACCACCGCACCTGCGAATAATGATGTTATGAACATAATTATCATCAGCGGTATATAACCTATTGAATACTGGTCACCTGCAAATACCACCAGAATCGGCCTTGAGAGTGCTGCAATGCCAAGTGCTGCAGGAACATATATTAAATAGCCTATATTTAGGAGCATTTTAATGCTATTTTTAAATCCATCAAGATTATTTAATGAAAAGAAAGACGATAATTTTGGTATTAAAAGATTGGATATTGGGAGAACCATAATTGATGCGGCTGAGGCCACAACAAGCGCAAAATTATAAATGCCGAGAAATCCAAGATTTATAAAATACGATACAACGATGCGGTCTATATATGTTGCACTTGTGTTCATAATCGATGCAAAGAATAATGGTATAGAATAAATTATTATATTCTTATAAGGCTCCCTGACAGCTTTTTCATTATTGACCTTTGGCATTTTAAAATAATTCCTGTAGACCATCATAATAAAGATTAATGCGTATATTGCATCTGTAAAGGCAATTCCATAGAGCAGGGATATTGTATTTTTAAGCAAAAATAGAAGCAGTAATGGGAAGAAATACAGGATGATATAATAAAAAGTATACATGATTGAATATTTTTTATACTGGTTTAAACCAAGCAGAACAGATGCAAATATATTTATTATTACTGACATTGATATTGCAATTCCGATGATTTTTACTGATTGTGCATATATTATATTATGAAAGAACAGTACTGCAACATAACCTGATATATAATAAACCGTAACAAAGGCAAGGATGGCAAGTCCAATTGCCATATATGTGGTCTTAACAATAATTTTTTTGATTGCCTGTGTATCATTTCTGGCAAGATGATATGATAAATAATGCTGAAGGCCGTTTCCAAGGCCAAAAATGAAAACAGCTGAGAGTATATTCATTATTGCATAGAGCAATGATATTGAACCAACAGTAAAAACCGGTAAAAGATGGGCGAGGGCAAAATAAAAGATGGCGGAGCCGAAAAACATGCTACCGACAGCCGAATACTGGAATACCAAACCCTGCCCAAATGATTCTGTTAAATCTGACAACATTAGCTGATATAAACTTTGTTTAAAAATTTATCTATTAAAATGTAACTATTTATATTATTTAAATGGTTAAAGATAAATTATATCTATCTTATGTATAAAATACAGATACAATTTTTAAATGCCTAAATTGGTGTATAATCATGGTTTTTGTCCGGCTTTTTTTTATGATAGGCCCTCATGCACACAACAATCTCGGTCATGTAATAATAAAATGATTTTTCATCCATAATTATTCTTCTGCAGGATAATGATGATGTTTTTACCATTTTAATATTTCTCGTCCTTGTTGATGCAAGAACATATAAAAGTGCCTTATAAACATCAGGCACCTTTTTATCTCCCCTTATTATTTTCTTATTTATTACAAAAAAATCACTTAAAATATCATCAACCTTTGTTATTCCAGGAAATATTAGATGTGTAAATTTAATAACAATGAGATCAAATGCATCCTTGATTGACCTTATTTTTCCGTTAATAAACCTGGAGCCTATAATAACATCATATCCAGAATCAATGTATTTAATCAGTTCTTTTATATTATTAATATCATTTTTATCATTTAACTTAATTATATAATCACTTTTTGCATGGGAAATCAGGTTTAATTCCTCTGTCCCGGTATATGGTGATTTTTTATTATATATCCTTATATTATCAGTGGTTTCTATTCTGTATTTTGTATTATTAAAAACCATAATTTCATTAACCGGTATGTTTTCATTCTTTATGTAATTTAAAATATTGTTTAAATTGCATCTAAATTTATCAGCATTATTAACTGTATAAACTATAGTGTATGATCTTATTTCTTTTTTTTTCAGTGTATCATTTACCATATTTTCAATATTTTTTTCTATAACACTGTAATTAAAAATTGATAATGCATTATTTTTAATCTGATTTCTTATGTTTATAAAATTATCACCATAAAAATTTTTTATTCTTTTTATTTCGTTTATATAGCTGATATAATTCCTTTTAACTATGCTCATATATTCCGTCATTGATTTTATGTATTCCAGTCCAGATATTTTGGGGGCTATTATATACAGTCCTGATGCAAGACCCTCAATTGAGGTAATGCTCAAGGATTCATATTTTGACAGATTAATCATAACATCCGATCTTGCCAGTATTTCTATTTTTGTATTTTCATCCACGAATCCATGGAATGTTACATTGTAATTTTTAAATTTCTTCCTTAATTTATTCATGTTTCCATAACCTATTATATCAAAATGTATATCCTTTG
This sequence comes from Acidiplasma sp., assembly GCF_038728925.1. Taxonomy (NCBI): domain Archaea; kingdom Methanobacteriati; phylum Thermoplasmatota; class Thermoplasmata; order Thermoplasmatales; family Ferroplasmaceae; genus Acidiplasma; species Acidiplasma sp. The sequence goes on along the minus strand of NZ_JAVYSZ010000012.1, from coordinate 9,730 downwards.
GAGCATGTTTGATAATTTTAAATAGGAGCTTTGAACCTTTATTTTTAGTAATTTTATTTAAGAACACAACGTTGAATCCATTATGTTCTTCAATTTTATATTTATTAAAATCTATATTATTCTGTGGTATTAAATAAATATCCTTGAAATTTTGATTTATGTAAAAATTTTTCTGATAAATATTCTGGGCCTGTACAGATATTTTGCCTGTTATGCCTGAGAATATCATTATGTTTAATATATATTTGATTAAATTTCCAAAAAATTTATGGTTATCCAGTATTTCAAAGTAGCTACCATGATTTGCCAGTATAACTGCAGGAGGCTTATCAAGCCTTGCAAATTTTTTAACGGCGTTTCTAAAGATAAAATTTGGTGTTACAAAATAATAGAGGTCATAACCCTTTATCTTTTCCCATATTTTGTTAAATGAGAATAGGCCTATAAATCCCATGCTGATTCCATTTGTTAATTTCATTAAATGCCTGTTTGAGAATATATCATCTGAAAAGGCATTCTCTATATAATTAAATTTAACGTTAACATTATTTTTCCTTATAAAGGGATATCCAGATCCCATCAATGTAACATCATAGCCCATTCTCATCAGTATTTCGGCTATCTGAACAGCGTTTCTCTCGCCTCCACCATCGTATTTCAGGTCAGCCGAACCAATAATAAGGGCTCTCATGAAAATAATCCTGTTAGTTATATATCTTATTATGATTAATATTTTGCTGTTTATTTTAATATTATAATTCTGAAATAATTTATTTTGTTTGTATAGATATTCATGTTAAATATAGGAATTAAAAATTAAACAGCAAGAATTTAATATACGATTTAATTAATATGGTAATGAAAGGCAGGTACAAATCATTGGCAGTAATAGCTCTGGTTTCATTATTAATATTTTCAATGGCAATTAATGTTTATAATGATAATTATGGTGAAAAAGCTACAGGTAATGTTACTGAGAGTTCCATAAATCCCTATGTGCTATACACATCGGAACCGGCGCCAATGGGAATATCTGCCATGGGTATTGGCCCTGGAAATACGCCCTATTCATTAAAAACCTCTTCCTTTGAGGGCATTATAAATATAACTGATATAAAGACATACAATGCCAGCCTGCCTTCAGGTGAAAAAAACGACGCATCAATTCAATTAAACCTTCACCTTAACTTCAGCTCAGGTGGACATACCTATGATTACTGGATACAGAATGTTGCCATACTGTCCACGTCAAATAAAACACCTGGTGTAAGTATTTTAGATAATGTGTGGAACCAGACCACAAGGTATGCAAATATATACGGATCAACATTGAGTGGAAATGGAACTTTATATAATAGCAATGGCCAGCAGTTTTATATCGATGAACCCAGCATGTATATAACCACTGACAGTATAGGTCTTAGAGAGGTGTATAAAAATATTTCAGGATATCCAACAGTTTACATGGAATATAATACAGGAAGTGGATGGAATATTTATGATACTGTAAAATTTATATTCGCCAAAAATGCATCAAACGCAGATTTCATTGTACAGGGATACAGGTATACATCAAAGGGAAATCCATGTGATGCTGAATTAATTCTTGGAGGCCCGGGCAATGGTGCCAGCACAACGGATGTAAAATCAAACCTGACAATGCAGTTAAAATACTGGAATGGCCATAATTATCAGGCCATAGAAAATGCATACAATTTTGGGTCTGATACTGCTGAAACAATTTCAAATGCCAATTCCCAGATGGCCAAAAATTTTCCCGGGGTTCAAATAAGCAATGGAACCGGAAAATTAAAGATGATTTATAACCAGAATGAATTATCATATCTAAACATAACCGCAAAATACATTATTCAGGGATATGTTCTTGCAAATAATTATAAAACGAATTTTAGGAATTATGCTATGAACATCACGCTTATTCCTGGGGAATATAACATAAGCATATATTCTTTATATGGCCAGAAGATATCAAATTTTTCTGTCCAATTGGCTGCGAAACAAACTTATTATAAGGCAACGGAAAATGTTTATCCGGTAATTTTTAAAGCCATTGGATTAATTAATGGCACCCTCTGGTTTATAAATATGAATAAATTAAATTTAAGCTCAACAGATAATGAAATTGTATTTTATGAAAAAAATGGTACATACAATTATAATATTAGCGGACTGTTTGGTTATTCAATAAAAAACCAGACAGGCACCATAACTGTTCATGGAAACTTTAATTATGTAAACGTAAGCTTTCATGCAAATCCAATAATAAGAAGCATTGAAAAATACGCATTTTATTATATAATAGCACTTGCATTAATTGCAATTATTCTTATGGGAATTTCGGGCACAGGAAGGAAGGATAGTACTAAAATGTTCAAAGAATACAATATTAATAATGATGATGAAAATAATAATTTAAAGAGATAGTTATTTAAAAATCTATAATATATATTATGCGGAATTTAGAAATGTTTATTAGGCATTATTTTAATTATTAACAGTAATGGAAAACATGGACAAGATAGGCGAGGTAAGGGATTATCTCACCAGCAGTTTTGTGGGAAGAGAGGATGTTATTGACGGTGTGCTGGCCGGTCTCATATCAGGTGAGCCCACGCTTTTAATAGGCCCCCCTGGAACAGCAAAAACATCAATAATAGATACATTGAGCAAACTTGTGAATGCCAAATACTTTTATTACCTTCTGACAAAGTTTACTGAGCCTGAGGAGCTTTTGGGGCCAATTGATATAAACGCGCTTAAAGCCGGTGAGTATAAAAATATCACAAAGGGGAAGCTCCCTGATGCAAATATAATATTCCTGGATGAGATTTTTAAGGCAAGTTCAGCAATAAGAAACACGCTTCTGGACATAATGCTCAACAGGAGGCTTCCAAACGGCGATTCAATGCTTTCATTAAATATACTTGGTATATATTCGGCAAGCAATGAAATATCAAATGATGAGGAGGATATGGCACTGTATGACCGTTATCCAATAAAGGTATTCCATAAATATATCGAAAAAACTCTGATAACCGATTTGCTTGAACATGGCATAGATTTAATGCAGAAATCATCTTTAGGTAAAACCATACTGGACGTTGAGGATATCATTAAAATTCAGAATATGGTAATATCCAGATTGACTGAAATGAAGAATAAGGATAGGGCACTTATGGATAGATATACAGATGCATTGATTCAGCTGGAGGAAAACAATGTTCTTTTAAGCGATAGAAGAAAGATTAAGATGCTGAAAATAGCAGCCGCATTTAGCATCTTAATGAATTCCGGAAAAATATCGGGAAATGATATTGCCATGGCCATGAGATATTCGGCTGATTCTGAGGATGATCTTCCAAAAATAGAGGCTGCAATAATAGATTCAAAGCTTGAGAATAAATCAGAGATAATACAGAAGGCAAACACAATAATAGAGGAGACAAAATCCTTAATAGCCAGTACCGAGGAGTCAATTCACAAAAATTCACCTTATAATGAGGTTCTTGATAAATTAAATCTTTTAGAGATTTTCATAAAAAAGCTTGAGGAAATGAAAATAGATATTGGTTCGGATAATAATCCTTACCATAAGGAGGTAATTTATAAAATAAATTCAACACTTGATTTTGCCGGCAGCAAATACCAGAAGCTAAAGGGAAGGTAAATTTATATGGATCAGGATCTTATTTTTAGGAAAATAAATAGCAATATAATCGGAATTAATCCTGAGAGTAATGTTTACAAAACCACAAGGGAAAGAATAGTAAGATATGCGGGCAAGATGGATTTAACAGGTGAATTTAAGGAGGATTTAAAAACATCGGCAGCCGATATGTATTTCCTTTATTACTCAAATCTGGCATATGTTTCCAGTAATGAGAACAAAAGTCCATTCCTTGAGGGTGTTAGAAAAAAACTTGCATCCTATGTGCAATCCGATGAATTTTCAAAATTCAGGGCGTATTCAAAATTAAATGACAGGGTTTCAATGATATACAGCATTAATTTTTTGAAGGCCCTCAATGAGGAATCAAAAAAAGAAAGGCAGAAAAATGGCGATTCCACGGGAAAAAGTGCTTCCGAAATGGTTGACAGGGCCATGAAGGAATCCATGCAGAGGACTGAAAAGGCAAGGCAGCTTGAAAAACTCATGAAGAATGAAATACCCGGAGGAAGAAGGTCGGGTAATGATGACACTGACATAGATAGACTTATAGACCTCTCAGAAAGAATGATGTCTGTTCAGAATGCTGATAAAATTATAACAACCGCCAATAAGCTCATTGACATTATGCCCAAGTTCACAAGAAAAATGAGGGCGCGTTCCACTTCCGGTGAGCTTGGCGGCTATTATAAAACAAGAAATTTATCAAATGTTTTATCAAGGGAACTTGCAATGCCTGATGAGGTATTTTATTCAAAAATTCTTTATGGCTTCACTGGAAAGGAGAAGGTAATATTAAATGAGGGGGCATACTATGTGCTTCTTGATAAGAGTGGAAGCATGTATGAGGCCGACAAAATGGTTTGGTCCAGATCTGTTGCCCTGGCATTATTTAGATTATCCACAATAAAGCACAGAAAATATTTTTTCAGGTTTTTTGATAACAAACCACATGAAATGTACACAAGGCCATATGATATAGTAAACAATATACTTACTGTTGAGGCAAGCAAGGGAACATGCATAGAATGCGCCATACTAAGGGCAATTGATGATATTAAAAACAGCAAAATCCATGATTTAACAAGCACAATAATAGTGATTACAGATGGCGAGGATAAGGTGAATATAATGAATATAGCATCGGCCCTTGCAAAAACCAGCATAAAAATAATTACGGTAATGATTAATGGCTACAATGAGGGATTAAAAAAAATAAGTGAAAAATATTTAAATGCTGTTCTAACTGAACAGGGTGCATTAAATCTTTTAAATATAGCAAAATCATTTTAATTTTTTAAATACGGTACCAAGAACCTTAAGCATATTCATTAATGCCATTAAACCTGCCGCTATCTCAGGGTCCTTTAGCATTGACATCAATTTTAGTATTGATAATGGTTGTGCAGATGATGCACCGTCAACCATGGATTGTGCTATACCTGTTGAATTAAATGAAATTCCCTTAATAATATCTGACATTTCTGGATTTGAAAGCATATAAAGTAACGAAAATATTGTATTGCCAGATTTGGCAACGACATCCGTGAAATCTGGAGATGTAAATGATTTTGCAAAGAAGTCAAGATTATCAGGAATAACATTCTCTGTAATATAATCAAGAGCCTGAACAAGCCCTGCGCCTTTTAACTTCTCTATTAACCTTGAAAATGCATCAAGCACATCCTTATTCTTCTCAAGCTCTGACATAATCTTCTGCATATCTGTTTCATCCATGTAAATCACCCTATAATATACCCCTTAAAATTGACGAGAAGTATGTATCTGCTGATATATACTTCAGGAAATAATCTGAATGACTGGCAAAATTTAAAAATGGCTTTGATGAATAATCAAAGGATAATGTGAATGCGGTATGGTCAGTAAATACGGTTGAACAGCCCATGAAGCCATCAAAGGATGTTTCTGAATAATTTCCATTTATCTGTGAGGCAATTTTGGATGCAACATATGCTGCCATTGAATGCCCCATTGCCCCCACCTTCATTGGAAAATCAACAGCATCACCAACAACATAAACATTGTCATAGTCCCCGTAATTTAATTTTGTTTTATCAACTGTTACATAACCTGTATTTTCTGATAATCCAGATTTTATTAAAAATTCCTGACCCTTGTGCGGGGGTATTAAAACAAGCATATCATAATTCAATTTTTCACCAGATTCTGATGTTATTGTTTTCGATTTTCCATCAACAGTAACATTCTTAAATTTCGGTATGAAATTTATTTTATTTTCCTCAAATCCGGATCTAACAACGTCTGAAACATTTTTGAACGGTAGAACATCGTCCATGGGCATTATCAAGGTTATATCTGATTTATCCCTTAAACCCCTTGATTTTAAAATCTTATCGATGCCAAAGACAAATTCGGAAGGTGCCACAGGGCACTGGAAGGGAACGCTTGCAGGGCCAACCACAATTTTGCCACCATTGAATGATTCCAGACCTTCCTTTAATTTTAAAACATTGTTTAAATCATAAAAATGATAGATACCATCATTATACCCCGGGACATCCTCTGGAACAAGCCGGTCTCCGGTGGCTATTACCAGGTAATCATATGATATGCTCTTGCCATTATCAAGGTCAACGTAATGATCATTCAAATTTATTTTGGTTGCAAGTGCCTTTATTCTATTTATTCCATAATTCAAAACAAAATCTGTCTTTTTAAATGTTTCTTTATAGTTTATTTCATTAAATGGTATTAAAACGCCGTCAGGCTTAAAATATGTGTATTCTGATTTTCCAACAACTGTAATATCCACATCGTTGTCTGTATGCATCCTCAATTTATTTGCTGTTATTATTCCAGCATTGGCATCACCCAAAATTAAAACCCTCTTCTGCACCATTCTTTTTATATAACACCCTTCTATTAAAATTTTATTTAAATTAATTAAATTTGCACCAAAATAAATAAACATAAAAACAAATAGGAAAATAAAATTATCCTGTAATGGGAAAGGTTTATCTGGTTGGTACCGGCCCGGGTGATACGGGCTTGCTCACATTAAAGGCCCTAAAAATAATAAAGAGGGCGGATGCAGTTATTTACGATCACCTTATAAATCCAGAGGTTTTAAATCTTCTTAAACCCGGATGCGAAAGAATATACGCCGGCAAAAAACCATATGTGTCGTCAATAAGGCAGAACGAAATTAATAAAATAATTCTGGATGCATCTAATAAATTTGATATTACTGTTAGGCTAAAGGGGGGTGACCCATTCCTTTTTGGCAGGGGAGGTGAGGAGGCAGAACTTCTCAAGGAAAACAATATAGACTTTGAGGTTATACCGGGTGTATCAGCATTAATAGCTGTTCCGGAGTATGCCGGAATACCTGTAACACACCGGGACGTTAGCCATGGAATAATAGCCGCCACAGGGCATAACGTTGAAAAATTAAATATACCATCACTTGGTGAAAATAAATCATCATACACCCTTGTTATATTCATGGGTTCAAAACATATTAATGAAATAATAGATAAGTTACTTTTTCTTGGATACAGTGAAAATACAAAAATAGCTGTTATTGAAAATGGGACACATAAGGATCAGAGGGTCTTTACAGGAACATTAAAAACCATAAATTATGAGTACAGTGAGGACCCGGCTCTGATTGTAGTCGGAGATGTTGTTTCATACCATGAAAAATTTGGAAGAAAAAATAATAAATTTAAAAAAATGCTTATCTTTTATGAATTTAAAAAAATCAATGTTGATTATGAAAATTATGGCGTGAATATAATAAATTTTAGGATCAGTGATATTTTCATAAATAATGATGTAAAATTTAGATTTAATAGGAATCTGGTCATATCTGGCAATTATATAGGATACTTTATGAAACTAATTAAAAAAATGCATATTGACATAAGGAATTTTAATAGTATAATCACAGATGACCCGGAAGAACTTCATCGGGCAGGCATTTTTAATATTATAGATTTAAATAATTATAATATAAGTGATGATGATAATATTATAGGATTTAATCATAAAAATGAATTAAACATAATTAAAAAAACACTGATTAAAATTGATAATTACATAATAGATTTAATAAACAGTTCAGATTATATTGTCTTTGCAGATGGTACATTTTCATATTATGATATTATTAAAAAATATATTAAGAATCAAATAGTTTGTGCCTTTGGAATATCTGATAATATAAATGGCATTATGAAAATGAATAAAAAAGAGGATTTAATAAAATTGCTGGAGGCAGAAAAAATTGAATAAAATTAATGTTGTTGGTTCAATGCCCGGCTTTGGCCTTACTGATGTGGAAAAAATGATTATTGAAAATGCCGATGTTATTTTTGCAGGAACCAGAAATATTGAACTTTTAAACGTTAATAAAAAAATTGTTAGGCCAATAAAAAAACTAGACACTGCATTGGATGAAATTAAAGATGAGTTTAATAAGAATAAAAATATAGTTGTTATTGCCTCTGGAAATCCCTTATTTTATGGTATTGGTACAGCATTAATCAGGAATTTTGGCGCTGAATATATAAATATTGTTCCACACATTGGTTCCATTGATGTCGCATTATCAAAACTTAAAATTCCAATAAATACCGTACATGCAATAAGCGTGCATGGAAGACCTATTAAGGGCCTTGCACAGAGAATAAAACATTATAAAAGGGTTATAATTTTAACCGATAAAATAAACTCACCAGATAAAATAGCAGGTTATATGATTGAATATGGATTGACCAATTTTCGCTTTATAGTTCTTGAAAGGCTTGGATATAATGATGAGAAAATAAGATGTTTTAATATTAAAGATGCGCTCAACTCAAAATTCTCGGATCCAAATTTAATTTTTATTGATGAGATTGAAAATTTTTCACCAGATGATTTAAGTGATAAAAATTTTTCAATGATTAATGAGAATATCACAAAGGAGGAGATAAGGCATATCTCTGTTTCAAAAATGGCAGTTAAAAATGGTGATATTATATGGGATATAGGGTCAGGGACAGGATCTGTATCAATAGAGGCATGCCGGTATAATTATGATGGTGGCATATACTGCATAGAAAAAAATAGCATGGCCTGCAATAATATAGAAAAAAATATGAAGAAATTTTCATGCGATTTAAACATTATAAATGGGGAGGCTCCTGACGCACTTTACAATCTTCCAGATCCAGATATTGTATTCATTGGTGGTTCCGGAGGGAAAATCGCTGAAATTCTTGATTATTCATATAAGAGACTGAAAAAAAATGGGAGAATTGTAGTAAATACTGTTTTAATAGGCAATTTAAACAAAATTATTTCATACCTTAATAATAATAAAATAGGGTATGATCTTACCCAGGCACTTATAAATAGAAACCACACAATTAAAAATGATATGATGCTTAAACCTGTAGACCCTGTATTTATATTAACGGCGGTGAAAAAATGAATGAATTATATGTTGTTGGCCTTGGGCCGGGAGACCCGGATTTAATAACAGTAAAGGGATATAAAATGCTAATGGATGCAGATTTAATCTATTATCCATACACATCTTTTAAATACGCAGAGAATATTCTAATATCCCTGGGCATTGACAAAAAGAAAATGCAGCCCCTTGAATTTCCGATAAGATCCTTGGATTTATTAAAAAAAATAAGGGAAAATGCATGCCGGATAAAAAATTCACTTGAGTTTTATGATAGTGTTGTCTACGCTGTTGAGGGTGATCCGATGCTTTACAGCACATTCCTTGATTTATACAGGTATCTGGACTGTAAGGTTAGGTTCATACCGGGGATTAGCTCAATAAATGCTGCCGCCGCGATACTTGGAATTCCCATGGCAGAAAAAGATGAGATATTTACAATAATTCCGGCAGTTAATGATTATGAATACATGAAAAAAATGATAATGGGAACAAAAAATGGGGCAATAATAAAGGCCATTGGGGCAAAGGATGTATTAAAAAAATTACTGGATGATGAGCATTTGAAAAAGTATTATATTATGGAAAATGTATCCCTAAAA
>NZ_JAVYSZ010000011.1:0-47463 GCF_038728925.1 Acidiplasma sp. | reverse complement strand
ACCTGCAGATTTCGCAGCTTCGCGTTTCCATCCATGTTTTATCCTTTTGATTTTTATAAACAGTTATGTTATCGTCCCTAAGTTTTTCCATATTTTTGGAATACTGGTCAATGCCCATTAGGTGGTTTGTACATTCTATTCCCGGATTTATCTGAAATATTCTTGCATTTAAATTAACAGTTGAAAGTTTTTTTAAAACACCACATGATGGTTTTTCAGCCGTTAATATGATCTCTATTAAGTCCTCTGCCATTAACCATATTATAAAAAACATGTTAATAAATTATGGTTTTGCATTTATTATTTTGTTAAATATTTTTTAATTCCTGAACAATTCCGGATAAATGATTTTCATACCATCCATTCTATCCTTAAAACCGTTGAATATTCTGTTAACCATGAACGAGGATGCCATCATTATTAAACCTGTTATTATTATAATATAGGGAAAGAAAATAAATTCGGATAAAATACCAAAAATAACGGCCATTACCGGTGATGAACCGCCGGAAAATACAGTTGTTATGGAATTAAATTTTCCTGTTATGCTATTTGGAACACTGTTTATTATTAATGTTTCAATATAGACGTTTAAAAATGCTATTATAATACCAAGAAATACTGCCAAAACAGAGTCAAGTATTGCTATTCTGTTTAATGCAATAAAAATAAATATTGCTCCTATGCCAAAAACAAATAATTTAAGCAAACCGGATTTTTCAGTAAATTTTTTCATTGCAATTATTCCGCCAATAAGCATTCCCATGGGAAAGCCGGCTATGAAAAAAGTATAATATATGGGAGGTGCCCTCAATATTATATATATTAGTGCTGAGGAAAATACATCAAGTGAAACAAATAGTCCATTTAAAAGCATTGTAAATAATAGAAATGGAATAATACTTTTAATGATCTTAAAGGTGTAATTAAAACCATTACTTATGGAAATATTACTGTATATTTTTGCAGGGTGATTCCCCAAAATCATGATTACAGCCACAACTGAAATAACAATGAGGAATAAATAAAAATAGCGCCTTTCTAAAAATATGAAAAAACCACCGGACAGTGTTCCGGCAAGTGTAAACAGCCCTGAGGATGTTTGATCAAGAGATTGCGCCTTTACCATGCTATTTTCTGGAATTATCTCCTTTGTGATACCGCGAAAATCATCGGATATTACCCACATTAAGAGTGATGAAAGGAAATCCACAGCGTATATAAAAAATAATGATTTATTGATTAAAAGCAATAAATAAACAAAGACCATTAAAATGTTGGTTATTATAAAAATTTTTTTTCTGTCATATTTATCAATTATGTGTCCCTCTGGAAGTGATATTATAATATATCCAAGAAAGGAGAAGGCAGGTATAAGGCTAACAAGAAAAATAGATTTATATTCATCAACTATTTCCCACATGAAATATATATAATAGGCTATATTTGAATATCTTGAAATATTTCTTGAAATTAGGTATTTTATGTAATTTTTATAATTAATTTGATAAAAATCATTTTGTAACATATAAATTATCCTTATACGTAAATTTATATCTTATATATAAATTTATGTTTATGTACAATAAACTATTAAATACATTCAGGAGCGAAATTAAAACAAAAATTATCACGCTGCTTATTAAATATCAAAAAATGACAGTAACACAAATGGCCAGATACATTAATACAACAAGGTCAAATTTATATCAGAATATTTCAGAAATGCTAAAGGAAAATCTTGTTCTGCCACCGGAGGTAATTGTAAAAAAAAATTATGTTGAAAAATATTACAGATTAAACACAGAAGCTTTTAATGTATCACAAAAAATTATGGTGGAAGAACTTTTAAGGCTAGGAAATAAAGAAATTAAGGATATGCTAAAGTCATTTTTTATGGCCCAGGCGCTTTTATTAAATGTGCTTGCCGTGGAAATAGATTCCTATACTGATGAAGATATAACAAATATTAAAAATAATTTTGACAGTATACTAACAACCTTTGGGTCCCTTTCAAATGAAAATGCCAAAATCCTGGCAGAAAAAATAACAGAAATACTTGGAGAACTGCCTGATGGAGATGAGCAAAATATTTTTCTTTTTCTGATATTTCCATTTGCCAGCACAAATCTGGGTAAATATATTTTAAAATAAAATAAAAAATTTAATTTTTATCCTTAATTGAATTAAAAAAATCAAAAAGAATTTTATAATAGTTGCCTGTCTTATTTATATATACATTAAACCTTATCCTGCCCAGCGGTTCAAATGGTATTTTGTACATCTCAGAGTAATCTGAGTATGAAATTCCGGCATCGCATCTCTTATTAAAAACATAGTCCGGTATCATCCCTGGCCTATCCAGTAATATAATATTTGAGCCCTCAATGTAATCATGGCATATATTAAACAATCCAGAGTCCTTATAAAGCACAGCCAGATATTTATAATCCTTTTTATTAAAATAAAGACCGTAATTCTTTAAAAATGTAATTTTATCATAATTTTCATTATAAAGGTCCTCATTATAATTTGAAATATACACATCCGCCTCATTATTCAGCATTGATTCCCTTATATCATTGTATGTAAATTCAGCAAAGATTGAATTTATTTTTAAGTCATATGGCATAAATTCCATATCTGGAAGATACTGCCCTGCAATAAGTATTTCAGGTATGTGCGGGTCAAATAAATTTACATTTATCCCATCTCCCTTCTGCAATGTGCCGGTAACCGAATTATGTGTGGAAAAACCATTTGCCCTCATTATTCTTGATATTGACCCTGAATTGCCCCTGACCTGGTATGCAAAATATGAGCCCTTATGTCTCACCAGTTTTAAAAGTAATATATCTGTATTTCCCCTATGAAGATCAAATGGTTCTCCTGCAATGGCATTAACGCTATAATTTTTAAAATTATAATTAACCATTGAAAATATGTTTGGCAGCACCATTGTATAAAGAAGCATTATGGACGAGACGGGAAATCCCGGCAGGCCAAAAATATCCCTTTCACCTGCCTTGGCAAATAAAACCGGTTTTCCTGGCTTTACCCTAACGCCATGAAATAAAATTCCGGGCTTGTATTCACCTATAATTTTATAAACATAGTCCATTTCACCTGCAGATGTGCTTCCAATGGTAATGGTTACATCATTTTCTGTAACTGATGCATTAATTACCTTTTTAAGTTCTTCATATGAATCCCTGACAATATCATAAATTTTAACGTTAAATGAATTATATTTTTTTAATGCCTGATAAATTGCAATTGAATTGGATTCAAAAATTTTCCCCTCAACATAATTTTCTCCAGGTCTAATAAGTTCATCTCCAGTTGGTATTATCCCTATGTTTATTTTTCGGAACACCTTTATAACATTCTGGCCTGTTGCAGCTATTACAGAAATATCCCGTTCATCAAGCATCTTAAATTTTTCTGCAAGCCTCTCACCCCTCATAACATCCAGTCCCGCATTGGAAATCTCATTAAATTTATCCACGGGTGCATTAAAAGTTACCATATTACCATTTATTGCTGCATCCTCAAAGGGAACCATGGCATCAGCGCCCACTGGTATTGCCGCTCCGGTTGGGACCTTCATGCATTTACCATTTCCGGGATGATTTACAGGCGGGTTGCCGATATATGTTTGACCTGCAAGCTCAAGTGTTACTGGGTGCTCCCGGTCTGCATTCTGTAGGTCAGATGTTATTACTGCATAACCATCAACCTGTGACCTTGAAAATAATGGTAGATTATTTACACTGTATATGTCATCATGGCATATCCTTCCAAAGGCATCATATATAGATACGTACTCAAAATCATTTATTTTTCTTATATTATTTTTGATTATTTCATATGCATCGTCAAAGGCCTTAATATTATCAAACATGTATGTCATAAAAATCACCAGTTTTAATGTATAATTTTATCATAAATTATATTTACTATTAAATGTATCAGAAAAAATGATATTAAAAACATAATTATATGCAAAAAAATAATTAAAGAGATAAAATACTGGTTATAATGCTTTATTCAGATTTTAGTTTGGAAAAAAACTGCACAGAGTTTTCCGGTATTAATATTTATAATGCTGTTAATGATTTTGGAACACCGTTAATACTTTATTCAGAAAAAAGAATAAGAGAAAATGTTAAAAGAATAATAAATGCTTTTATGCCATATAATATTTCAATACATTTTGCCATGAAGGCTAATTATAATCCATACATTTTAAATTTGTTAAAAAGCCTTGGCTGTGGCATCGATGCAGCAAATCAAAATGAGGCCATGCTTGCATTAAAACTGGGATTTAATAATAATGATGTTGTGTCAACCCCAAATAATCTTGATAGGGAAGGTCTGGCCTTTTTAATAAATAATGGCATTAAAATAAATTATGACCATCTTGGCCAGTATAAACTTGTGCAGGATTTAAATCCGGAATTTGTCTCATTTAGAATCAATCCGGGGATTGGGATGGGAGAATTTAAGGAGATAACAACCGCCGGTGAAAATGTAAAATTTGGCATATCATACGATGAGGCATTAAAATCATATAAATATGCCCGGGATCACGGGGCAAAAAGATTTGGCATACATATGATGACCGGTTCCAACGTTCTCTCAGCCAAATTTTTTAAGGAATCCAGTAGAATTTTTTTTAATATTGCAGCGAATATTTCAAAAAAACTTGATATTTCATTTGATTATCTTGACCTTGGCGGTGGTTTTGGTGTGCCATACCGTGATAATGATCCAGATTTTGATATAAAAGCAGCTGCTGGATATATTTTGGAAAATTTTGAGAATTTTAATTGTATATTTAATAATTCAGACCTTATTATAGAGCCCGGCCGCTATATAATTGCGGATTCCGCTATATTAATTTCAAGAATAACATCAATAAAAAATTATGGGCATACAATAATAGGCACTGATGCAAGCATGAATACACTTATAAGAATACCCTTATATGGTGCATACCATAAAATATACATTGCCGGAAAATGCAGCGACGGCAAATTAATCAGTGCAGATATTGTTGGGCAGGCATGTGAAAACACTGATTATATTGCAAGGAACATAAAAATTCCCAGTGTAAATGATGGGGATATTGTTATAATTTCCAATGCAGGTGCATATATAATGTCCATGGCATCCAACTATAATCTTCTGGCCAGACCTGCCGAGGCCATTATTTTAGATGGAAATTTAAGGCTTATTAAAAAAAGAGAGTCGGTTGATGATATGCTAAAAACTTTTTATCCATAGCACGCTTCAAAAAAAATATAAATATCATGGAGAGTTAACCAATAATGAATTCTAATATGAAAAATGCACCCAAATTACGAAAATCGCTATCATCAGTTGATATATTTTTAATAAGTTTCACTGGCATGGTTGGATCAGGCTGGTTGCTTGGAGTACTGGCCGGCCCAGCATACGCGGGTCCTGCATCCATAATAACATGGGTTGTTGCAGGACTCTTTTTTATTGTCCTTGCCCTGGTATTCAGTGAGCTTGGTACAATGTTTCCATATACCGGCTCGCTTGTAAGATTCAATGAATTTTCCCATGGCCCTGTAAGCAATTTTTACCTTGGCTGGGCCTATACAATTGGAGCCATAGCCACGCCTCCTGTTGAGGCCGCCGCACTAACAAGTTTTATCAGCAGTTATGTTCCGGATCTTTATAATTCATCTATTTCCCTGTTAACCCCGCTTGGTGTTATTTTTGCACTGGCGTTACTTGGCATATTTATATTAATACAGTATATAGGTGTAAATGTTTTTGGTAAATCCAATGCTGTAATGACATGGTTTAAAATGGCAGCTATTATATTAACAATAATAATGATTGTGGCATTTATATTCCACCCAAAAAACTTCTTTAATATGCCACATGGATTTTTGCCATATGGCAGTTCATCCATATTTGCTGCAATGGTTCCTGCAGGCGTAATATTTTCATATGAGGGTTTCAGGCAGGGTCTTGATTACGCTGGGGAAACAAAGAATCCTAGGAAATCCGTGCCAATTGGCATGATTTCCGCAATGCTTGCCGCAATGGCCACATATATATTACTTCAGATTGTTTTTATTGCATCCATAAACTGGTCAGCCGCAGGAGTACCACCTGGTGACTGGAGCCAGCTGCTGACATCAACATGGTCTGCAAATCCATTCTATTATGCATTTAATTCAACAGGTGTTTATTTCCTTGTTGGATTCTCAATATTCCTAATTATAGTGGCAGTAATATCATCTGCGTCCACACTTGGAGTTTATGTTGGTTCATCCGCAAGGTCATTATACGGTATGAATAAAATTGATTATTTTCCAAATATCTTCGGAAGATTGCATCCAAAATTTAGAACACCTTGGGTATCATTACTTATAACATTTATTATCGGTGCATTATTTTTGCTGCCGTTCCCAAGCTGGTATGCACTTGTTGGAATAAATTCTTCATTTACAGTTTATGCCTATCTTGCTGCAGGCATAACAAACACATCCCTAAGAAAGACTGCACCAGAGATACACAGAGAATTCAAAACACCTTTCCTGGGCATTATGGCACCAATAGGATTTGTCATAGCCTCACTCCTTGTTTATTTTTCAGGATGGAGCATAGTAAGCTTGCTGCTTTTAATAGTTAGCGGTGGATTACCATTATTCCTTTTAAGCCCATATGGCAGACGGACATTCAGTATATCACTTAAAACTGCAATTGTTTACTCTATTATATACTGGATAATTTTTATCTTCATAGGAGTCATTTATGCGCTTTCACTGTTACCATTCTATATGTACTTTTCAATTTATGCAATTGTTACAATATTAACACCACTTAGTCTCTACATAATTTCAGGTAAAACTGCACATCGCGCATTAAAAGCATCAATATGGGTTGTATCATATAATATAATACTTGGGATAATGTCATACTATGGTTCACTTGGCATAAATTATATAATATATCCTTATGACTATATAATATTTGCAATATTAAGCCTTGCCATATATTTTGTTGCAACAAATACAGGATATCATACCCAAAAACTAAAGGACTACCAGGCTGCTAATGGTGCAACCGATGAATAAATATTATAAAAAATTTTATAAATATAAATTTATTTATACTTATGATTAAAATGGCATGGACTGAAGTTGCAGATGAAAGTGAATTGAAGGCTGGGGAATCAAAGGCATTTGAGGTAAATGGAAAGAAAATGTTAATATCAAATGTGGATGGAAATATTTATTCAATAGATTCAATATGCACGCACATGGGCGGTGACCTTTCTAAAGGTAAAAAAGAAAATGGCATTGTCATATGCCCAAAGCATCATGCACAGTTTGATCTAAAAACCGGTAAGGTTGTAAAAAATGTCGGCGGGTTTGTAAGAGCCATGACAAGAAAGGAAGCCTCTGACCTTAAATCTTATAACGTTAAAATAGAGGATGGGAAAATAAAGATAGACTTATAACACATAAATTTTAATTATTTAACTTCAGTGAATCATTAAGCAGCATCAATATAATACCGGTAATTAAACCTGAAAATATCATCCCGGTAATGGCGAAAATTGTTGAATTCAATTTTTTGGCCCGTTGTATATCATAACATCTTATGCATTTATATATTCTATAAATATGTATTATTTCAAGTGCAGTTATTAACGTCATAATCAGCATTATAATTATAAATACATGTCCCATGGAAGACATAAATATGGTTTTAAATAGTGTACCCACAAATATGCCATAAAGCATCAGGATAAGCACAACTAAAAATAGTGATGAATAGATCAATGCGGCCTCAGATTCAAGCCGTGCCATACTATCTTCATCTGCCATAACTAAAATAATGCAAAACACATATATTATTTTTCATCTAAAAGACTTATTTATTTCAAAATTGGTAACTTTAATTAAAATAGTCGATTTATGTGAATCCAATATTAAATAAAAATTATTAATGGCATCAAAATATTTTTAGACCTTTTTATATAAATAAAACATTTAATTTCTATTTAATAATTTCTTTAAACAATATATATCTGATAAAAATCGTTAGATAAATATTTGCAGTTAAAAATATAATGAATGAAATTAAGCTATTTTTATTAAATATCTTACATTGTTTTTAATCTTCTAAATATTTAGGTATTAAATATATCCACCTAACTTTTATATTTTTAAATATTTAAGTGTTGATATCCATTAATACAATTTTAGTGTTGTTTACAATATTATATATAAAATATTATATTTACAATAAGATAAAAATTTAAAGACATATAACTCTTTTTTATTCTTCCACCTCCATGCTTTCATTATCTTTAAGTTCCTCGCCGTGTTTATTGTAACTTCTAATTTTTCCCAGATTTATTAATGTATTATTTTCAAATATTTCTACTATTTTTTCAACTGTTATATTTTTAGTTTCTGGCATAGTGAAATAAAATATTGTATAGGCAATAATAGATATTATTCCAAAGACTATAACGGAATACCCCAGATGTAAAACTGAGTCCATATATGGAAAAATTTCATCAACTGTAAAACTGGTCATCCATTCCACAAAAACAGCCAGCGCTGCAAATTTGACCCTCTTATGTGTTGGGAAATATTCTCCCTGTATTAAAAACGCTATTCCACCACCGCCTATGCCAAAAAATATGAGATAAAATGCAAGCCCCATTAATAGACCTATTGGATAATTTTCTATGTATAATATTCCACCAACTATATCAGATACAGCCATACCTGCAAATCCTAATAATGCTAAAAATCTTCTTCCAGCAATATCTATAAATTTAAAACCAAGAAATGTTGAGGCAACCATAACTGCACTCAGTATCGCAGTTGCTCCTATAGCATAGGCATTTGCTATAGCTTTATTGCTTACTGAGGGGAATATGTGAAGGCTTGAAATTATGTAAGGGCCATAAATTAATGGTATATTCACACCATTGGCTATAATAAATAATCCCATCAACGCACTAACAAAAAAGGCTCTCTTGACGCCTTTTGTTTCCTTATTTCTATTTTTCGTTAAACTATACAGGTAATTATATGCCTCGTTTAAATCCGAATCTGTTGCCTGTATCCCAAATTTTAAAAGATCTTTCTTTACCTTTTCATATTTTTTCTTTAATATTAGCCATCTTGGTGATTCCGGTATTTTAAATCTGAAAATTAAGGCTATTAATGCCGGAATTATAGCAAGGCTGAGTATAATTCTCCAATCCACATTATAAGCTAATTTTGGTAGGTATAGAAACATGAGCATTGCAACAATAAACGATGCAAAAATTCCTATAACTATCATATATTGTTGCATGATTCCAAGCTTACCACGATGTTTTCTGGGAGCAAATTCAGCTATATATGCAGTTGCAACTGCAGAATCGGCACCGATAGCAATACCGATGAATGTTCTTGCAACCATAAGCATTATAACGTTTATTGTTAGTGCTGATAGAAGAGCACCAACTATATAAATTACTATATCAGTTAATAGCAGAAATTTTCTACCAAGTTTATCTGTAATGAAGGATGCTATTAATGCTCCAAATGCGGCACCTAATAATGCCCCAGAGGCAATATAACCAACAACGAAAGGAGATGCATGAATATAATATGGAATAAATATTAGAACAGAACCTATATCAGATTGATCATACCCATATAAAAACCCTCCTATAGTGGCCATTAAAACAAGTGTCCAATAAAACTTGTTCAGATGGCTAGGTCTATTTAATTGCTCAATTACCGGATTTATCTCACCATTGTGTGCTTGCATAATGTTTAAATATACATAAGTATATAAAATATAAAATTTACATGTAAATATTTACTTAATTTATTAGCAAATAATTTTATTAGTATAAAATCATTTCATAATATTTATTAAAAATTAATAAATTATCCTGCTATAATTTCGAGAATCCTATCACAGCATTATAATGTGAATATATTATTTTATTTTACATTAATAAATTTTAAGAGAAATGATATGAAAGAAAAATTTGGAAAACAACATTTTATCCATATATACTTAAAATCTGAATTTTATTAACTATAATTTTTTGCTCCTGGATTACCCGGAGTCTTTGTTATCACTCTTATAATAATATTTATGCTTTTAATACAGTATTTTTTAATAGAATTTAAATATGGTTTTGTTACCAGGAGTAATTATTTAAATGGTATAATATTTATTAATAAACTTATTTATTTTTTTTAAATAGTATTTAAATATTCATGAAATTAAATCATATTTATACTTAAATTAGTATTATATATATAATTGATATACACCATCATGGATAAAATCATTGATAGTGAAAAATTCTCAAAATTTTTAAGGCTTTTATATGTTGCAACAGCAATTGGGGCGTTTACAGACATTTTTGATACTAGTGTCGTCGGTGGCACATCTGCAAGCATAATCACATCACTGAATATAACAAAACCCGAATTTGGGTTCCTCGGTTCAATGACATTTATTGGTGGTCTCTTTGGTGCACTATCTTTTGGATACCTATCTGATGCCTTTGGAAGGAAAAAAACATTTATAATAACATTAATACTTTTCATAGTTTTTGAATTTTTATCAGGTCTGGCACCTAATTATATATATCTTTTGGTATTCCGTTTTGTTGTGGGCTTTGCAATTGGTGCTGATTATGTTCCGGCCATAACCCTGCTCTCTGAGTTTGTGGAACCCGGGAAAAGAGGGTCTTCATTTGATTTTTTCTGGATACTGGCAAATCTGGGTGCTCTTGCATCCTATCTTGTTGCATTCCTACTGGTTCCACTTGGCGATCTTCAGTGGAGAATTTTATTTATAATAGGGATAATACCGCCTTTATTGGGATTATTGATAAGATCGAGAATTCCAGAAACACCAAGGTTTTTTGCCATTAAGGGAAAAATAGAGGATGCCAAAAACTCCCTAAAAGAAATAGGTTTAAGTGAGGATAATGTAAATAATTATGAAAAGTATAATTTAAGCGATGAAAAATTATTTAAACCATATATTTTAGGAATAACGATACCGCTGTTTCTAATCATGCTTTTAAATATACCCCCAAGTGGAATGCTGGAATTAACGCCACTTATGTTAAGTACTTTAAAAATATCAAAAAGTGATTCACTGTTATTTACCTCATTTGCCTGGGTCACACCAGTTGTAATAGGAAATATTATAGCATTTAAATTAATGGATTTGCTTGGTAGGATAAAAATGCTTATAATAGGTTCCCTAGGTCTTGGGATTGCATTAATAGCCATGTATGTATTTTCATCATATTATTTCAATGTCGATTTAATGCTAGCTGCAATGGCCTCTGGTGGAATACTGCAATCGTTTTATATTCCAGTAATTTACTCACTCTCCACGGAGTTATATCCAACAAAGATTAGGGGCCTGGGCCAGGGTATAAGTATTGCCGGAATAAGGCTTGCTGGCATCATAGGTACATTTGGTGGTTCACTTCTGTTAACATATTATAAAATAGCCGGAATTTTAATAGGATACGCCGTTATATGCTTTCTGGCAATTATTGTTATTGTTTTCTGGCTTGGCAGGAAGGCAGAAACAAATAAGATGGTTTTAGAGGATATAGATAAAAGATTCATTAAAAATTAAATTATATATTTTCATCAAAGAATTTTAAAGTTTCCCTGTACTGCTGAATCATGTGCATTTTTTCACCGAAGCCATGGCCCTCCCTTGGAAACAGCAGCAGCCTTACTTTTTTGTTTTTATCCTTTAAATACCTGTAAAATTCAAGGTACTGGCCATATGGTACATATGGATCCTCAATGCCATGCATTAAAAGTATGGGTGTTTTTATATCACTGTTCATTCTTATAACCGAGAACTTATCGTATTTATTGAACTTATAAGGGTCTTCATGCATGTGTATCTGATCCCATAGATGCAGGTTTGATGTTCCGTGGAAGCTTACCCAGTCAGATATTCCATACAGGGATACAGATGCCCTAAAAATATTTGATTTTGCAACGGCAAGTGCAGACATGTAACCTCCATATGACCCTCCTGTTATATATATTCTGTCAGTTTTAATTTTTCCGGTGGATTTTAGGAAATTTATTCCATTTATTATGTCCTCAAAATCATTCCCGCCAAGGTCTCCAAGATTTGACTCAGCATACTTTCTTCCAAGGCCTATGCTTCCGCGGTAATTTGGAAGGAAAACAGAGTATCCATTGTCAAGGTACATTGTTGTGCGGTCGATCATTGCAGGATATGAAAATGATGTGGGACCCCCATGTATATAAACTATTAAGGGTTTTTCAGGTCCGAGTGATCTTAAAAATCCATATATCCTCATGCCATTTGAATCCCATTCAATAAGCTCATTTGCGTATTTTGGTGAATTCCTTAATTCTTTATTTATTTCAGACTTAATGATTTCATCTCCATTGATAAATAAAAGTTCTCCTGGATTTTCAGTATCTGAAAAAACCAGTGCAATTTTATTTAATGATATTGAAAATTCCGGTGAGACAACAGGATAAACTATGCCGGTGCCCCTCCATAAAATACTTCCAGTATCGATATTTTTTATCCTGAATTCTGACATGTGATTTTCCATGGCATAAATATTGTTATTGAAAAATTCTATATGTGAGTAGCTTGAATCGCTATCTTCAGTCAGATTTTTTGTTTTATTTCCTGATATTAATATAATATCGCCTGATACAACACCCCTGTCACTCATTACAGATTCAAGAAATGCAACATTGTCATTGAATGCCCTAATTTTACCTATCTGTCTGTATTCTGGATCATAAATAATTTTTATATCCCTATCAATACCTATTTTATATACCTTGGATGCATACCAGCAGCTCTCCTGCGGGCATTCAGAGGCAATAGCATAGATATTTTTCCCGTCAACTGAAAATTCCCAGATGTTTAGTTTTTCTGTTATTTTTTTTATTCCCGAATTCATGTCAATAATATATAGTGAATTAAATGAATCCGAGTCTTCAAAGAAATATGCATCATCCTCACCATTCACCTTTTTTTCCTTTGCAGTAAATATAATTCTGGAATCGTCATACCATTTTGCAGTATCTATCTCCCCGGGAAAATTCAGACTTATATCCATTCCATTGTTATCCAGAACAATAATATTATTCCCGCAAACATAAAGTGATCTGCCTGAACTGGCATATTCAAAGGATTTAATGCCATGCCCATCTATTTTTCTTTTAATTTCCATATTTTTTTTAAAAATAAATAATGTGGATTCAGGGTTCTTTTTTTTATATTCCCTGTAACTTTTTGTTGCAATACATGCAATTTCATCCCCATTTGGGGATATTCTGACATTTGAAATAAACCTGTATTTTAAAAGTCTCTCAATGCTGTAATCTTCCATTATCTGAGATAATTATAAAATATAAAATCTTAATTATATCCCGCATTTTTATCCATGAAATGGCCTGTTTTTCCAGTTATTATGGCTATAACAATAAGAACTGTTACAATCAATGCCAGTACCAGTGTATTGTATCCTAATCCCAGATACACAAGAAGAATTCCTGATGTAAATCCACTTACAGCCTCAACTATTTTATTTACCATGTAATTCTGGCCATTGGCAATCCCCCTTATCTTTGAGGGTACAAATGAATTTAACACCGCATTATATGCCATTGGCCCCATGTAATCAAGGAATATAATGCCCATGGTAAACGGTACTATAAGAATACTGTATAGCCTTCCAGAAAAAACAATGAAAAGCATAAACAGTAACAATCCTGCAAACGATGATGGTATGACACTGCTTTTATATATGCCAAATCTTGATGATACAAATGGTGAGATTAATGCGCCTGCAAAGCCGGCAGCATATATTAATCCATCAATGCCAAGTATATATGTAAATGTGTATATCCTCAATATTACAAGCATGTATGTTACATAAAATGAAAACCCCCAGCCTATAAAACCAACTATGCAGTTTAGGGAATATGTGAATATTATTTCCCTGTTGATTCCTGACCTGTAAAATTTGATTATATCCTTAAGTGACCTGTGCAATTTTTCTGTTGATTTTATCTTTATATCATCACCATAAACATTTTTAATAACCTTTTCAGCATCGGTATTTTTACCGCTGTAATAAAGCCATAAGGGTGTTTCCATTAAATATGTTCTTAATACCAAAATAATTGCGGCGAATACACCACCCATTATGAAAATATATCTCCATATAATATTGGAGTTTATATATGTATAGAGCAGGTATACTGTTAGTACCGCAACAAGGGCAACGACTGAAAATGCATATGCCCAAAGCGAATAAAATTTATTTCTCTGTTTCATGCTTATATATTCATAAATGTATGAAAAGCCTGTGGCCACATCAGCCCCTATGGAGAATCCCATAATAATCCTGAATGCTATAAACTCAACCAAGTTGGTGGAAACGGCTATAAGAATGGCAAAAATAATAAAAACCAGCATATTATAAATAAGCATTTTTTTTCTGCCCAGATAATCAGTTAAATACCCACCAAATATGGCACCTATTATTGCTCCAATATTTGCTCCGGCGACGGAAAGCCCAAGAAGTATGCCGGACGGCAGGAATGTATCCTTAAAAAAGGTTAAAACAAATGAAAATGCGGTGAGATCCCATACATCAAGGAAAACACTTGCAGAAACTATAAAGACCATATAAAGGCTTTTTATATTATCATGGGTTAATATGTAACGTGAAACCTCATTGTTCTCCATTGAAAATGATATATTATATTAAATTATAAATTTTTTTAAAACATTATAATTATAATTTAAAATTAAAATATGAGCATATATTCAGGGAGTTGCTGTTAACATACTCATTATTTAGGAAATCTCCATAATTATATATTTTAAGTCCACTGATTTTTACAAATAAATAAATTAGGAACACAAAAATATAAGATCTTTTTTTAAACCCTGCAGATTTAAAAAATTTCTTAAAGAGTTTATAATTTGATACACCATAGCCTCTAATTAGATCAATATTATTATGAAAAATTCTTTTTAAATATTTTAATCCTGAAGCATAGCGTCTTTCCCGTTTAATTGCGTGCTGGTTATTTGCTATTTTATTATATTCTGGAACCTTATAAACAATGTATCCATTTTTTAAGAACCTTGCCATTCTTTCAAAATCCTCACCGTAATTAAGGTCTCTCCATGGAACGCTGAAATTAACCCGTTTTCTGCAAATAAAATTAAATGCAACAGAATTATCATCAATATTTATAAGGAAACTGTTAAAAAGACTTATAAATTTATCATTGTAAATTGTATCCAGGTCAACTTGCATAAAAATATCCATATCATCTGATTCATTATATGCCATTTCCATGGCAAGCTGTCTTCCCATCCCCCTGGAGCATTTGACCCTCCTAATTTCAATATCATAAATATTTTTAAGTCTTATAAGTATTTCATAAGTATTATCTGTTGAAAAATTATCAACTATCAAAAATTTTTTCCTGCATTTAATTTTATCAAGAGATTTTAAGGAACTTTCAACAATGGATGCATTATTAAAGACAGTTCCATAGATATAGAGCATGAACATAAATAAATGATTATTATTTTAAAATTCTGTAATACTAAAAAAATATAGTTATTTATTTATATTTGCAGCGGTATAGGTTTCAACGTTTTTTTCAAGGGAATTCTTATTTGTTTCTGGTGCCATAATGATTGCTATTATCAGCCCAAAAACTGAAAATCCGGCAAATATTGACAATGAATGGAATACAGGAAATAATGGAAATAGGACAATACCCATTATGGCACCAACTCTTGACACTGCTGTTGCAATGCCCTGTATGGTTGACCTAACAGTAGTATCAAATAATTCTGTGGGATAAAATAATGTTACAGCCCCAACCCACTGCTCAAATAGTACAAATATGAAAAAGAAGGGTACTGTATAAAGGCCTGAAATTTTAATGATGCTCCCAAGAATTAAAAGCAATGACATTATGAAAAAACCTGAAATTGTAAGGAATCTTCTTCCAAGCCGGTCTGCAAGTGGCATTGCTATTATATATCCCAGTATGCCACCAATTGATATCAGCATGCTTGCCTCTGCTATTGATCTAAACTGATGCTTAAATCCCAGTGTGCTGAATATTACTGGATAATAAAATCCTATGCCATATGCAGCAACATCAAATATAAACCATGCAAGTATTACAAAAATAAAGGTTTTGCCGTATTTTGTTTTTATTTTATATTCCGAATTTTTAAGATTATCCGATCTGCCGGCTATTTCAATCTCAGAATATTCCGCATCCTCTATTTTTCCGTGAGATGCCAGCCACCTTGGTGATTCAGGTACACTTAGCCTTAATAGTATTATTGGCACTGCCATTAATCCACCCAGAATAAATGTATATCTCCAGAAATCGTAGTAAATTACGAAGAAGTAATTGGCGGCTGCTGAAACAAATGCCCCAACCCAGTACATTCCAACCATTGTTATTAGAAGCTTTCCCCTGGTTTTTTTTGGTGAAAATTCAGACATCATTGTGGAGCTTATTGGATAATCACCCCCAATGCCGAATCCCATAAGAAGCCTTGATAAAAACAACTCAATAAAATTTGTTGAGAGCCCCGCTGTAATTGCAAATAATACAAAGAATATAAGGTCTATGCCAAATATCTTTTTTCTTCCAATACGGTCTGATAAAATGCCTAGCAGCGGTGCACCAGCCAGCATTCCGGCAAAGGATGATATGTCTATTAGTATGTACTCAAGTTCACTGAGATGAAGCTGTGCCGGTAAAACAAGGGCAGCCATGGTAATTATGGACAGGTCATAACCGTCAAGAAACAGACCTGTGGATGCCAGGGCAAATAATTTAATTCCATTCTTATTAATCCTCGAATTGTCGATTGCATCAAAAGCCATTCTCACACCTCCAAATTTTTAAATCCATACGAGGATTTAAAGTACAAAAAAGCCCTTAATTATATATTAAACGTAATTTTTAATCATATATAAAATTAAGTGCCTGGAAAAAAATGAAAATTAAGCAATTGACGATAAATTTTAGAGATCATATGGCAATAAAAAATGCCTAAAATAAGGCCTGCCTAAAATATTTTTTATAAATAATTATCATAAATCTGGAATCAAACCAAATATCCCTGAATTTTTGTGTAAAATTTTAATTATTTTACGACAAAATAAAATATTATGTTTATAAAAAGTCAAATTTTGTAATATAAACAGCTGGAAAGGTTTATTATACCAAAATATTTATTCTGCCATGAATTCTGACAGAAGTTTAAAACCGGATCAGGTGGGATTGTGGCACGATATTTTCCAGAGTTTCAGCCATGTTGCCCCGGCCGCAGAGGTTGCAATACTTATAACAGGAACCGCACTGGTTGCAGAGGGCAGCACACCGCTGGTTTTTTTGCTCGCACCATTAATAGTGCTCTTATGGTTAAACACAAATTATCAGTTTTCTGGTAAAATCTCCAGCTCCGGCGGATATTCTGCATTTTCCAGGGCAGGTCTTGGCAAAACGGCCGGAGATTTAACTGGATGGTTGTTCTTCTTTAATGAGTTCTTGACATATACCGGATTTGCTCTTTTATCATTTGCTGCATTTATTTTTCTAATATCCCCAAAAATTTCGTCAATTACATATATATGGATACCAATTATGCTAATACCCCTAATATTTACAACTGTATTTGTTTATCGTGGTGTGAGGGTATCATTAAATTATGCTGTGTACACGGGAATTATTGAGACACTTGTTTTGACCATAGGTGCAATAATTATAATAATAAAGGTTGGTACTGGAAACACATTAACCGTGTTCACAGCAAAACCTGTGGGAAATGATTTTTCTATTATAGGTCTTGGATTATTATTTGGTCTTTATTCATACGGTGGCAGCGGGTCTGTTATTGCCCTTGGTGAGGAATCCAGGGAGCCTAAAAGATTGATTAAAAAGGCAATTCTATATGGATGGCTAATTGTTGTTATCCCACTGGCGCTTAATGCATATGCACTAACTGTTGGGTGGGGATTAAATAATATATCATCCTTTGGGTCATCGCCTGATCCAGGCCTTATAGAATATTTTACATTTCTGGGGCCCTTTGGTGGATGGCTCTTTGCCGCAATAGTATTAAACAGTTTTCTTGATTTTGGCATAGCCATTAATAATTCTTTAACAAGGATGCTCTATTATTTATCCAGGGATAGCAATATATTACCATCATATCTAAGTGAAACGCATAAAAAATATGGTACGCCTTATAAGGCAATACTTACAACTGCAGTTTTTTCATTTATTATTGCACTTATTTCCGGATTAATATTTGGACCATTTATAGGTGCACTGGTCATAGAGGGTGCGGCATCAATAGCATTCATGTTACAGCATGCAATAGCAACATTGAGCCTTCCTGTATACACCAAAAGGGAGAAGGAATTCCATATATTTGCTGATTTAATTATTCCGGCAATAGCAATAATATTTATTGGATTTGCAATATTCAGCACTGTATATCCTGTTCCTGCATTTCCATTAAACCTTCCTGCATATATGGTTGGTGTATGGATTTTAATTGGCCTTATATTAATAATAATACTTAAAAAATTTTCATCCCAGAAAATTGAAAAGGTTGCAGAGGTTAAATAAAAAATTATTAATTAAAAAAATCAAAAGATTATTTTTATTTATTTTTAAAAATTACTGTGAATCCTCAGCCTCCATATTAAATCTATCATAGTCATTCTGTTTTTCAGACAATTGAACCCTCTCTGGTCTAATGTAATATATGACAATATACAATAAAAGTCCAATAAACGATCCAAAGAGTGCCTTTGGGAAATAGGCAAATATGTAATCATAGGGGCCTATTCCAAATATGGCTATCACAGTGCCTATAAATGCTGGTATAAGGGACGCAAATTTAATATTATTTTTTATATTTCTTGGTATTTTATAATAGTCACCTATTCTTGTTGTATGCCTTAAATTTTTGAACCAGTCAAAAATGAGTATGAATGTAAATGGAAATATAATTGCCTCGAGAATGTCTATGAATCCGGATATACGGGCGAGGATGCCCTCTATGGCCAGTATTATACCGCCAATTCCAAGGAGCAGTGTTGCGACAGGCTGTGCCCATTTTTCATGCACACTCTTACCAAATAATGGCTGTATTGATGTTAATAAATCAGCAGTTGCGGGATAAAGATTCATTGCATTTGGGTGTATCAATGATAATGCCAGAAGAATGGCCGCGATGATTATTATAATTCTGTCTGTTCCGGATACACCGGGAAAAGATAGTACTGCAATATTCCATCCACTTCCAGGATTTAAACTATTGCCAAAAAATCCAACAATGCCCATCAGCAAAACAGGTAGCATAATTCCCAGGGGGCTCGCAACAAAATATCCAGCCCTTGTTTTTTTGTTTTCTTTACCAGAAAATGGCCTGCCAAATCTTGATTGTGTCGAGATCTTATATGTCCATGCAAGTATTGAAAATCCCAGTAGAAAATCCAGCGCACCTCCCCATGTATACTTACCGATAGGATTTAAAAGATTAGAAACATTGATTGTATACGTTGTGAATAGAAAATATGTTAAAATACCAAAGCTAATTACAAGAAGCGGTGCTGTGTACCTAAAGAAATATTCAAGCCATTTTGCACCAAGAAGTACCAGTAATATCTGTATTGCCCCCATAATAATGTACCAGTATAAAATTGGAGAATGTGTAAGGCTGCTTAATATTACGGCACCAACACTATCATTAAGGCCAAAATAACCAAGATTTAAAAATGTGAATATTAGTGAATATGCTCCAGAGGTCATATACCCGTAGGTCTTTCTTGCAACAACAAGAGATGGTACCGGTATCTGCCGGCCCATATCTGAGATCAAACCCGCAGGTATGAGTCCTATAAGAAGGGCAATAACAATTGCAATAATTGCATAAATAAGGCCCATATTATATAATTCCTTACCAGCAATTGGAACAAGTGCGGCACCACTTGCCATTGCCCAAAATATAAAAAATTTCCACGGTGACATATTTCTCTCATTTTTTGGTATGGGATTTACACCTATTACCTCAAAACCATCCTCAACCACTGTATTATCAGAATGTTTTGGCATAAAATCCATAGTAAGCCAAAATATTTAAGCATAGATTATTTTTAAATATTATAATAATATTAATTAAATACTATATAGTATATAATAAACCAAAATTATTTTTACATTAAAATTATATATTAAATCAGGGTGCACTGTACCCATGAACCTTTATAAACTTTATTCCAAGATTCCTTGCAAGCTCACCATCAATATCATCCCTATCACCTATAACAATAGAATTTTTAAGATCTATACCGTATTTTTTTACAGCCTGTTCCACCATTCCTGTTTTAGGTTTTCTGCATTCACAGTTTTCTTCTGGTTTGTGGGGGCAAAAATAGAAATCCGATATAACAATTCCATGCTCCATAAAAATTCTTTTTATTCCATCATTAAATTTTTTCATATCATTCACTGTGAAATATCCCCGGTTAATACCGGATTGATTTGAAATAACAATTATTATATAGCCACTATCATAATACTTTTTAAGTATTGGAATTATGTCATCATATATTTTAAGATCTTCTAATTTATATGTATACCCTGCATCGTAGTTAATAGTACCGTCCCTATCAAGGAATATTGCAGGTTTCATAATAAATATGAATATGAAGATGGTTAAAAATTTTTGTTTTTAAAAAAATATAATAAATTTAAATCTCAATGGGATTATCATATGATGTTTCATCCAAGGATTTTCTTTCTGTTTTTACATATTCAGGATGGAATCTATAAAGAATTAGAACTATTATGAAGGCTAATAGGAAGAAAATACCCCCTATATATCCAATATAATCTACATGAATTCCAGAGGTACCAACTATTAAAGGTGTAAAGAGGCCGAAAATTCCTGCTTCAAATCTCATTGTAAACCATACAAACCCCTGTCCTGAATTTCTTAAGCTTGTTGGGAAATGTTCTATTGAAAGTAATCTTGTTGTTGGCCAAACTCCAAGCCCTTGACCAATACCAAATAACAAAAAAGACAAAAGGAGGACCCCTACATTTTTCAGAAATGGCGGATAGACAAGCATAAAGAATGATATAGATGACATAATAGCACTTATAAGATATAATGGTACACGTCCGAGTTTATCTGATAAATAATAAAATATTAGCACGCCAGGGACTATAGCACTGGCAAAGTATATGGCCTCAAATGCAAATGTTACTCTAGCACTAACAAGATGAAGTGAATCAAATATATACGGAAAGAATTCCCCGTATGTGGATGCTGGAATTCCCCAAATTAAATATAAAAACCAGGAAAATAGTAAAAAGGGACCATATTTTTTGAATAATTCTGCATATTTTCTTGATGAGTATTCTTCCTTTGTATCAGATCTACTTTTAACATTTAATTTTTTTGCAGATTCATTTATATCTGCAGTTCTTCCTTTTAAAATATCGAACCTAGGAGATTCGGTTAAACGCCTTCTTAGTGCCCACGCAAGAAAGGCTACAAGTCCAAGCATTATCCAGATGGTTCTAAATAGAATCATACCAGAATTTACAAGTGCAATTGCAAATCCTAATTCAACAAGAACACCGACGTACCACATTACGGTAGTTACACTCATAAGTCTGCCTCTGTAATTTTTTGGAGAAAATTCTGAGATTAATGACCAGGACGTTGGGACATCAGCACCTACAGCTAGACCTACAAGAGCATAAAAAATCATGGCCCATATAATATTAAAGGAATTTGACGGAAATACACCAGTAAGAGACAAAAGTATTGATGAGACACCATATATTATCATGTCCACCTGATAAATATATTTTCTACCAAACTTATCACCGAGTCTCCCAAAAAATAAGGCTCCTAAAGCACATGCTATTAATGTTATAAATGCAGGCAGTCCTTCTTCTATAGTGTTAAAATGTAACAATGTTGCTATAGCTGCAAGCGTAATTCCTGTTCCCGCAAACATTCCTGCATCAAGAAAATCACCTAGAGATGCAATTAATGTCCACTGTTTATGCGTTGAAGTTAAACTTGCATTATCAAAATCTTTTATATCTGGCATACACTCACTAAAGTTTTATTTCCAATATATATAAATATTCATTTCCCAACTTTTCCATATACTATAAAAAATAATATATGATATTATTTAAATTAATGGTTTTTCTTATAATGTAATTATATAGAAAATATGATTAAACGGAATTTACGGTATTTATCTAAATGAATTAAATACAAACAAATAAATTTATTAAAATTTTTTATCGCTTATTCCTGGGTCATAAGCTGATAATACGTTTTTATATCTCCTTAAATAATTATATGCTTTATGGCATTCAAATATGTTTTCTGCTATACCTATTGGCAGATTTTCATTTACATTTCTTGGCTTAAATGATGCATCTGTAAATACTATTTTACCTTTTTTAGTATTAATTATAAACGCTTGGGATGATCTATGATGGCAGCCTACCCAAACTGCTGTTATTCCTGGAATTAATTCTACTGGTATGTCAGATTCATAAAATTGAATCCTAGAATAAGCATCAAATATAAGATATTTAAGTTGTTTTTCTGGTATAAATAAATTCCTTTTTATATTGTGATATCCAGGAGTTATTATATCTTCAATCCAACCCTTTCTAGAAATGAAATATCTAGCATTCTTAAATTCATCTAGTCTTCCAGTTGTATAATCCTGCATGGGTGTAAATGCTATATTTTTAATATCTTCAGTTTTGAATTTACTTGAATCCAAAATTTTTATTGAATCGTATGATTTAAATAATGCTCTTTCTCCCGCAAATTTTTCCATTTCATGGTTCCTTTCGGTTAAGTCCAGTGGCATTCCTGTATTTATAAGTACATTTGTTTCATCATTATAAGCAATAACCATGTGAAAAGTAAGCCTTTCCCATTTCCTCCATTCAGTCATCCTGTAAACTTCTGGCCCAGGAACTTCAGATTCTCCAATTTTCAATATAATTACATTAAATACATCATTCATATTTATAACTTATATTTAATTATAGAAATTAAAATTAATTCCTGACATTTCCAATGTGTTTAATATAAAAGTGATTTTTATTAATTTTTTAACTAATCGAAATAATTTATTAAAAAATGAATTTAAAATATAAAATATGATATTTATCAACTTTTATTTTCTTTACTTTTTCCATATTTAACTTGATTTTTTGGTAAGTATTCAATACCAAATCCCGCCTTTTCGTTTAGCTCAAAGTAACCATTTTTTGGAAAAGGAATCCCGGAAATGTTCTGTTCCATCCATTCCCTGTATTTTGTGAGAAATTCCGCCATAGGTGTGATGCTTTCAGGTTCAGAAGCAATAAAGTGAAGATTGTAAACATTTCCTGTATGGGGTATAACTACTGCACCATATGCCTCTGCCAATGCAGCGATTTTTTTCATTGCAGTAATTCCACCTGCCCAAACAGTATCGCATTGTATAATCCTTATACCCGCATCTAGAAGGTGTTTTACATCATATATATAATAATGATGTTCTCCTTCTGATATTGGTATATCAGTTTTCTTTGATAATAATTTCATTGATTCAAAATCATCTGGGAGAAACGGTTCCTCCATCCACGCTATTTCATATTTTTCTAGAGATTGTGCCATTTTTAATGCAAAATTATAATTCCACGACATCCAGGAATCACAAGCTAATGAAACATTATAGCCAACAGCATCTCTAATAATTTTAACTAACTCAATATTTTTTTCAACACCATCTATTTTGGATGGGCCATACAGAAACCTCATTTTCATGGTTTTATACCCCTCATTTACATAAGATATGGCCTCATCCTGCAGATTTTTTACATCTGTTGGATGAAGATGGCTGGCGTATGCCACAATTTTTTTTCTTGTCTTTCCGCCAATAAGTCTGTACACAGGAATGCCAAGAGATTTTGCATATATATCGTACATTAACAAGTTAATTGCACTTATTGCATGCATTGCAATACCTCCGCGTCCAACCGGCAGTGTGTATCTGTACATGTAATCCCATGCCATGGAAATATCCTCAAGATCAAGCCCAATAATTTTGGATTCTATCGCCTTAATGAAATCTGCAACGATCTCTGTAGTATTGTAATATGAAATTATATCTCCAGATTTCATTTCAAGTGTATATATTTTATTTATCATAGCAGCATCTGTCGGGGATTCATCACCAATGAAATCTATGTAATAATCTGTAGGTTTTACATATGGGAACAGAGGTTGCTTAACTTCCATTATATTTATAACTCTCAATGATTCTATTTTCATATTCTATAAATATCTGGGTTTTTATTAAAATATTATCCGGAAATTTCCGAAGTTGCTAATAAACTCTGTATATCGTATTTAATTCAAGATAAACACATATCCGGAATATTCCAAAATCGGAATAATTTTTATAGTCAGTAGTATTTTATAATAATATCAGCATTGATTTATATAACAAGTATAAGAAAAACTTATATATAAATAACAATTAAATAAATTATGAATACCCATTCATTATCGGAAGAAAACATTATAAGGGTAAATTTTAAAATGAATCATGAAAATTGCTGGACCAATATAACTGAAAATATGCCTGTAAAGGTACATACTCTAGCACATAATGTGTACCGTGATAGAGGATATATTTTTGGCTCTATTGAGGTAAAAGCACCCACAGCTAATATTATACATGAATTTTTACACAAATTTAAAAATTCAAATGCAATTAAGGAAATATACAATATTTTACCTATAAATGTTAATAAAAAAATATACCAGATATTCTTTAAGGAAAAGTATGATGGGATGATAAGTTCAATACTTTATGAGAATGGTGTAATATATCAAAATGATTACATTGAGAACAATGTTGAGACTGTTAATGCCTTAATTAGAAATCAGTCTGCAAAGGATTTAAAAAGTGAACTTTCAAAAATTGGGGAAATTAAAAAATTTACGCTTTCTGAAATTAATTACCATGAATACTACAGTGATTTTTTTGAACTTACTGAACAGGAAAGAACCATAATATATACAGCATTTATGAATGGTTATTATAGTATGCCTAGAAGGCTCTATCTTAAAGATCTTGAAAAAATGACAGGCATCTCAAAATCAGCACTAGAGGAATATATAAGGAAGGGAACAGAAAAAATTATACATAACTGGATTAATAGTAATATACCTATATTATACTCAAAAGATAGGTGATTTCAATGCGTTTTGATAATAAAAATGCCGTTATTACTGGTGGAAATAAAGGAATAGGAAATGCAATAGCCAAAGGTCTTGCAAGGGAAGGGGCGAATATTATATTTACATATGCACATGATGTAAACGCCGCAGTAGAAGCTGAAGGATATATGAAAAATCTTGGCGTTAAAGCATATGGTTATAAAATAGATCAGAGAAAAATTAATGAAATTCCAGCATTTATAAATTTTGTTAAGAAAACTTTTGACCATGTTGACATACTTGTTAACAATGCAGGTATATGCCCATTTAAAAATTATTTTGATATAGATGTAGGCCTTTTTAATGATGTCTGGACTTTAAATGTGGAAAGTCATTTTTTCATAACACAAAAAATATCTCAGTTAATGATACAAAATCATATCAAGGGTAGAATATTATTTATAAGTTCAATAAGTGCAATAGTTGGTGGAGAATACCAAGCTCACTATACAACGACAAAGTCGGGTATTAATGGAATGATGCATTCACTTGCAATAATCCTTGGTAAGTATGGAATTTTGGTAAATTCACTTGAACCTGGAACTATTTTAACCGATATTAATGCAGATGATCTTTCAGATCCTGAGAAAAGAAGATACATGGAAAAAAGGATACCACTTGGCAGGTTGG
The DNA here is from genome assembly GCF_038728925.1 of Acidiplasma sp. Classification (NCBI taxonomy): domain Archaea; kingdom Methanobacteriati; phylum Thermoplasmatota; class Thermoplasmata; order Thermoplasmatales; family Ferroplasmaceae; genus Acidiplasma; species Acidiplasma sp. The sequence continues at coordinate 21,387 of NZ_JAVYSZ010000011.1, read as the reverse complement.
GTACTCCAGAGGATATGGTTGGTCCAGCATTATTCCTTTTATCAGACGAAAATACTTATGTTAATGGTGCAGAGCTCCTAGCAGATGGGGGAATGTTAGTTAATTTACAGTAAATTTAATTAAATTTTTTTAGAATAAAATATATAAAATATTAGTATTAAATAATATCCTGTGAATATAAGATCTTTTGTTTCGGATGATCTTAAAGGCATCTATGAAATTGAGCACAGTGCATTTGATGTTGGTCCATATAATATAGATGAAATAATTGAAATGGTTTTTTCAAAGGATGCATTTACCCTTGTTGCAACAGATTCTGATGAATATATAGGATACGTTACCGCAGTTCCATTAAATGAATATGAGGTTGATATTGAAAGTATAGCGGTTATCCCGAAGTATCAGGGGAGGCATCTTGGGGATTCATTACTTGATTCCATAGAGGAGATAATAAAGAAAAAAGGATATAAAAAATCAGTGCTTGAGGTACGGGAAAAAAATTATGTTGCCATTAATTTTTATTTAAAGCACGGTTATGTAAAATCAGAGTTTTTAAAAAATTATTACTGCATACCATATAAGGGAAGCAAAAATGCATTCAGAATGGTTAAGTCTTTATAATGGAAGCTGCCTTGGTAAGAATGCTCTCATCAGCAGAGACTATAATATCCCTGCGTTTTATGTTTTCATTGAGCGCGTTTACTATATATGATATCTTATTAATTTCATATTTTTTATCCTTATAATATACTGTAAAATCCGTTTTTAACCTGGACTTTTCATTAAAATAAAGTGGTGGGTTTACATCTATTATATATAAATCACTATCAAACACGGACATTTTTTCCCTTATATTATTTAAGGCATCCTCACTGTAACTACTCCTGTATATTATTTTATACAAATTTCTGGATTTAATCTTTTTTATAATTTCAGAGGATTTTTTATCATTTTCCAGGGCATAAATAAACTCGTAATCGTTCATTCTTAGATCATTTTTATCCTTTCCATTATAAAGTTCATAGGCAATGCCCAGCATTTTCTGTGCTATCCTGCATGTTTTATGAAAATAAACAGAGCTATACATTAAAACCCTGCCTATTATTGCCGATTCTATTGTCGGTATTGACTTTTCCTCACCAACTATGTCATTTTCAGATATTTTTATGGTATTAAATATCCTTTTATAATCGATATTTCCAAGATTAACACCACAGTAAAATGAATCCCTCCTTAAATAATCAAGCTCATCAACATCAAGTGACCCACTTATTATTTTAGATAAAACCGTTTTTTTATTTCTTCCTGTGGCAAGGTCAGCTATTTCCTCAGGGTTATATCCATATTTATTTAGTATTTCAGGGATAACGCTATCTCCATATATCCCCTTACCTGTAATAATGTCAGATGTTAAATCCTCATGGATTAATCCAAAATTTTCAAAAAATTTATCCTCTATGGAATGGCTGAATGGTGTATGCCCAATATCGTGCAGCAATGCAGCAATTTCAAGTCTTTCATCATTAATCCCTATATAATTTTTGATCTCACTGGCAAGAAACATTGTCCCTATGGAATGTTCAAATCTTGTATGGTTTGCCCCTGGAAAAACCAGGTTGCAGAGCCCGAGCTGCTTTATATATCTTAATCTTTGAAAATATATTGAATTTATAATGTCAAGAAAAATCCCGCTTACCTTCACCGGCCCGTTTAAAGGATCCTGAATTATTTTATACATTTTATCATCAATGCTGGACACACCCGGATCAGACCAGGTGTTTTGGTAGTGCCCTCCACTTCCTCTCCTCCCCGCACCCTCTCAGCATCGGCGGTCTGAAATACCGTTGCTCCCTTCCGGGCCTGGCGGGTTTTTTCAGCAAATTATACATGCATTCTCCTTTGAGTATGCATGTATAAACCCCCGATCCAAAAGGACAGAGATTCAACGATTCCATGGAGACTGCCAAAGGCCTGGTTGCCCTCACCGGGCAGTCGCCCCCGCATTTAGGCACGGGTCACAGGGAGTGCCTGGCTCCCCGGTCAAGTCCAGCGATAAGATAATTATATCATGTTAAAAAAATTTATGCTATTTCAATGCATATTTTTATAATATTCTTTGGCCATTTTATAATCATATTCTGTATTAATATTAAAAAATGAGTTGGAATTAAAATTTATATTCTCATATGCCAGCTCTGCATCATTTAAATATTCATAAAAAATGGAAATGCCTGAAAGCTCATTATTTATTAGCATATTCAATATTCCGGTCTTATAATTTTTTGATTTTTCAATAAAGGATTTCAAAAGTTCCTTATCTATTAAAATATCTGCAGGAAGAACAATGACGGGCAGTTTTAATGAATTTATTGAGGTTTTAAGATCCATGGCATAATCACCGGTTCCATTTATTATATTTATATCCCCAATTTCATTTAAAAAAACCGTTTCCGGCCCGGTACATACATTTATATTTAGACCAAGGGATTTAATAATTTTTAATAATCTAATGATAATGGCCTCTCCATTGATCATAAGAAGCATTTTTTTAGGATTACCAATTCTTTTTCCCATACCACCAGCCATTATCAGCGCTTCCATAGGGTCACATATTTTTATCCGATAATAAACTTTTTAAATTTAAGAAAAATATGCATTGACCTTTGCAATAATATAATATATAATTTTTTTATGCAATAACATGGGCAATGGAATTTACATTCTTGGCATGGGCCTTTCCGGAATTTATGCGAAAATGGCAAATAAATCAGCCATTTCTATTGATAAAAGTAGGTTTATTGATATACCAACAAGGTACATATATATTTTAAATGGATATGAAAATGATTATGCACGAAAAGAAAGGCGGGTTGATATACTGGATGATATAAAAAATGTTGATTTTAAAAACAGGGAAATTAAGGGATTAAATAAAACATACACGTATGACAAATTAATAATTGCACTTGGGCACTCACAGGCCTATGAAAATATTGATGGATATGAGAACATGATTAAACTTGAATCCTCCAAGGATGCAGATTTATTAAAAAATAGACTTGAAAATAGTAATAACGTTGTAATAATAGGTGGTGGTTATCTTGGCGTTGAACTTGCTGGCATCATCAAGGGTAAAAAAATAAACCTGATAAATTCCGGAAAACATCTTCTCAATGGTATTAACATAAATGCCTCCAATTATATAAAAAGCAAACTTGAAAATATGGGTGTAAACATTATTATGAATGAAAGGGTGATGCATGTTACCAGAGATAGGGTTATTACTAATAATTCTGAAATTTTGGCAGACACTGTTATTTATGCTGGTGGAATAACCGGAAATAAAATCATAAAAACTTTTGATATAAAACAGGAAAATTCAAGAATTATTGTTAATAATAAACTAAGGTCTGTTGAATATGATGATGTTTATGCCTGCGGGGATTCAATGAAAATAATGAATTTAAACGTACCACTGACAGCGTTTATGGCCAGAAAATCTGGTGAGATTTCCATGAAAAATGCCATGGGAAATGATCTGGAGTTTAAATATACAGCATCCGGGAATATCATAAACATAGGTGGTGAATTATTGCTTATAAAATCCAATAAATTCCAGAAAAATGGTATTATAAAAATTATCAAGAATTATGTAAACAAAAAAACAGACAAAACAATTAAAAAATTAAACAATAATTAATTTTTATTTATTAATAAGGAAAAAAGAAAAAGTTATAATTAAATTATACTTATTATCTTATGCCATCCATTTCAGTACTGCTTTTTGCATATAATAGAAAGGATTTTTTAAAAGATTCACTTAATTCTCTTGCATCACAAAAATTTAAAGATTTTGAGGTTATTTTAATATCAAACTTTAGTTTTGATTTAAGCAATTATACTAATTTAAATGTCAGACAAATTATTACAGATGGAATAATTGGAAATTACATTTACCTGGGAATTAAAAATGCAGGTTCGGATATTATTGTTTTCATGCACGATGATGACATATTCCTTCCTGAAAAGCTTGAATTTATTTATAATGAATTTTCCAGCAAAAATATTGGGTATATCCACAATAATTCATTGTTTTTTTCCGGCAACATTAAAAATGCATCTTACAGGCAGCTGGGAAGAAAACCAGATTTTAATATGTCATCAATTTCTGTAAATAAGAACATATTAATGAGATATCTTGAACAAATAAAAAAAAGTTTCAGCTGCACCGGACACTTTTATTTATTTATGTGCATTAGATAATTCGTGCAATATTTTGAACACCAGTACCGTGCTCACATATTACAGGGAGCATCAGAAAAATACCTCAAGAAATAATTACTGTTCATGGTTAAAATTATATCTCAATAATATTGTGTATTTTCAAAATATTTTTGATTCCAGAAGACCTAAAAAGCATTTAAAGAGGATATATGTAATAACCCGATTTACTATATTTTCCAGAGGTTTCGATAAGACCCCACCGGAGTTTATATACTGGATTTACCTTTTATTTTTTGGGTTTTATTCTGTTAGACCCCTACTTGTTTTAAGATCATTTTTAAAATATTTTAAACTTACAATAAAATAATAAAAATTTATTTTTGCCCAGCGGCTGGTTCAGGGACATTTTCATCCTCCTTTTTTATTTCAGGTTTATAGTGCCTTAATTCAAATAGATTTGTGTGCCTGAACATTGATGATATTTCCTCAACTGAGAGGTTTTTGGTCTCAGGCATAATGTAAAATAAAGTTACAACTGCAATTACAGAAACAAAAGCAAAAATTATAACAGAATAGCCAAGGCCGAGTACGGATTTCATGTAAGGAAATATCTCATCAACAACAAAACTTGTGGTCCAGTCTATTAATGCAACAATGGCGGCAAAAAACCCTCTTGATGCAGTTGGAAAATATTCCCCCTGAATCAGCCATGCAACAACTCCACCACCTATTCCAAAGAATATTAAATAACCTGCAAGGCCGAATAATAAGCCTATATCAACATGCATTAAGTATAATATACCACCAATGAAATCACTTGCACCCATGCCTATAAATCCTATTAATGCAAGTTTGCGCCTGCCAACCCTGTCTATTGCAGCCATGCCATAATATGTTGCCACCAGCATTATTGCCACAAGTATGGCTGTTGCGCCAATTGAATATGCATCCGATATAACCTTATTTGTTACGGATGGGAATATGGGAAGCCCGGATATTATGTAAGGCCCGTAAATTAATGGTATATTAACACCGTTGGCTATATAAAATATCATAAATAGACCTGAAATTAAAAGTGCTCTCTTCGCCCCAGAGTCTACCTTTCTTGATCTTTTTTCCTGTGCCTGAAGTCTCTCAAATGTATAATTAAGATCCTGATCATTGACGTCAATACCAAATTTCTTTAAGGTTTCTCCAGCCTTGTCAAATTTCCTGTTCAGAATTAACCATCTGGGTGATTCCGGCATTTTCACCCTGATTATTAGTGCAATTATCGCGGGTATAATGGCAAGTCCCAGTATAATTCTCCAGTCAACAGTATGGGCCAATGCTGGTATTTCCAGAAATATAATCATTGCAACCAGAAAGGACAGAAATATCCCGAGTATTATCATATACTGCTGCATGGCACCTGACCTGCCCCTCCTAGATTTTGGTGTGAATTCACTTATGTAAGCTGTTGCAACGGCAGAATCAGCACCTATGGCAAAACCAACGACGGTTCTGGCAATCATGAGCATAACAACGTTTATGGTGATAATTGATAAAAATATACCAAGAGCATAAACAGCTATATCTGCAATTAAGAAAAACTTCCTGCCATACCTGTCTGTAAGAAATGCTGCGGTAATTGCACCTATGGCAGCGCCAAGCAGCGCCCCCGAGGCTATGTATCCAACAACAAAGGCAGAGGCGTGTGGATTATAATAGGGTATATAAATTAATACAGATCCTATATCTGATTGATCATAGCCATACAGAAAACCACCAAGGGTTGCCATTAGCACAAGGCTTAAATAGAAACTTTTTAGTTCTGGATTCTCTTTATCTAAATCATGTAGCAAATTTTTCATAAAAATCTTTATATACAATCTATATTTAAATATTACTTTACAATGTGTATTTTCAAGTTGTTTGTATAAAAATATTTATAAATATATTAATATAATAAATAAACCTTATATTATTCGAACAAAAACTTTAAATTATTTACTTGAAAGATACGATATAAAAATTACATCTTTTGAGACATCAATATTTTTTTATTTATAGAGAACTGTATAATTAAGAATATTATTAAAATTATGGTGAACATAATTGTTGATACTACTGCCAGCTTTAAAAGCCCAGATACTGTATCCTCAAGAGCCTGAAAATATCCAAATAATACATAAAATAACATGCCATTGATGCTTATCCTGTATTTATTAAATTTTATGAAAATTCCAATAACCGCCATAATTATTAATGAGGCAGCAAACCATCCGGCAAAATTTGATAAGGGAACGCCAAAATATATGCCGGGTTTTATCCAGTGCCATAAATGCAGTGAAAACCGTGGATCGAATGATAGGTCCAATATAACCATTAAAAATGGTACCGAATACAGTCTAAAATTACCTGCAATTCCTGCAAAATAAATAATTGAAACCCAAAAAAGAGGTATTGCATATGGAACTCCATATATCCTGGGCCCAAGCAATGATGTATAATAGTATCTTCCAAAGGGATAACCCGAATTAACTCCTATTATTTCTATTAATAATGATGTAAAGTAACCCAAAAAAATAAATTTAATTGTGTTTTTTGAACCAAGATAATTTAATGAATGGTAAATATATATAAATATAAAAATGATTTCATATATAATTGCAAGTTCATAAATATGGGAATACTCGTATATTAAAAGCATAATAATGCCGAAAATTAGATATGTATATACAGCCTTCCAGCATCTTTCCATTATTTTATAATGGCAGAATAGAATTTTAATATTTTTTTAATTCAATATTTAAATCATAATATTTTTATAAAAATATATTCTAAGGTGTTTAAATGAATCTATCATATTTAATAATTATAATATTCGTTTTATTTATAGCCATAAGAAGAATGTATTCCGGCTTAAATGGCAGAAAATTCAGGGCATCAAGGATTTTTTCCCTACCATTAATTTATGCAATTTTGCTTCTATTCTCACTTGAGGGAATTTATTCAAATTTAGATTACACAATTCTTGTTCTTGTCCTAATATTTCCAGGAATACTATTTGGCCTGAGGCTTGGAGATAACATTGAATTTTTTTATAGAAATAACAGATTGTATTATAAAAGGTCGCAGGCAATAATGGCATTCTGGCTTGCATCATTTATTGCCAGAATATTTCTTTTCCTGTTATATCCATTAAATATCCTTGCAGGATTTATTATCGATTTAATACTGGCATTTACACTTGGACTTATAATAGGCGAATCATTAACATTGTACAGCAGGTACCGGGAATTTTTAAATTCAAACAGGGATTTAAATGGGGGGCAATAATTTTTTTAAAACCATCCCCTGGGAGGCCATTTTATTGGATTAAAAATTAACAATTTTAAATAAATAATTACTCACAATCATTTGAATATAAAGGTATTTCCTAAATATTAAATATTACATGCATATACAGTTATGAAAGTGATAATATGCACGTTGTAAAAGTTGGTGGCTCAATACTTAAGGGCAGTGATGATCTGGCCCTTATAAGAAACAAAATAGAGGCCTGTGAAAAATGCATTATTGTCACTTCCGCCATGCGGAACGTGACGAATAATCTAATAGAAGCTATTAATACAAGGAACACAGGTATTATTGACACAATTTTTACAAGGCATATGGAGCTTATGAATAACTTCTATGATAAAGATTCATATTTCAATTTATTAGCATTTAAGAATGATGTGCTTAACAATCTCTTGCGTCCTGATACGCCTGAAAACCGTGATTTAATCCTGTCATACGGAGAAAAAATGGCCGTTATGGTATTATATTCATATCTAAAGCACCACGGCCTTGATGTTGATTATTATATAGAGCCATTTATAGTAACAGATGATAATTTTGGTGATGCCTCATGTCTTTATAAATATACGGAGGAAAATTTAAAAAACATGGAGTTTAAACATAAAATAACTATAGTACCTGGATTTACCGGAAAAACCCTTTCAGGAAAGGTTACAACCCTTGGCCGGGGTGGCAGTGATTACACTGCTGTATTGCTTGGCAGATTTCTACATTGCAGTGTCAGATTAATAACTGATGTTCCAGGCATAATGACATATGACCCCAAGGTCTTTCCCGACGCAAGAACATTGCCAGAGGTGTCAATTAAAGAGGCCATAAAAATGTCCTATGTGGGGGTTAAAAATTTTAATTATAAAACATTCAGTCCTGCAATAGATTCAGATATAGAGATAACAATAGAAAGCCTTTATGAGGAGGGTAAAACAGTAATAACACATAATGAAATAAAAACAATAAAATGCATAGCATTAACAGGTACATACGGGAATAAAAATATGCTGGTATTTATAGGCCATGGCCTTTCTGAGGTTGACACAAGCTCGCAGATATTAAATGCCATAGGTAAAACCCATTTATATCACCTTGACGACACATCATTATCAGTAATAATGGATGAGGATCTTGAGAAAAATAAAAGATATCTTTCAGAGGTTCCATTATGGACAAAATAAAGGTATCAATACTTGGATCAACCGGTGTTGTTGGTCAGAAAATGTTAAGAATACTTGAAAATCACCCATACATAGATGTTGTTAACCTCTCGGCATCAAGATCAAAGATCGGAAAAAAATATTCAGAATCAGTGGCATGGGTTGAACCCGGGGATATACCAGAAAGGTTCAGGGATATGAAAATGGTTTCAACAGACCCGGAGGACCATAAAAATGTGGATTATGTTTTATCAGCACTCCCGCCTGAGGTTGCAGAGGATATAGAGATAAAATTGATAAAAAACGGAATTAATGTAATATCAAATGCGTCTCCATTTAGAATGGCAGAGAACATACCATTAATTAATCCTGAATTAAATTATCAGCATCTGGAACTGCTTGAAAAAATGGATACAAAATTTGTGAAAAACCCAAACTGCACATCCACTATAATGTCCATGCCCATGGTTGAGGTTTTAAGGCATGATTACAAAAAAATTACACTGTCGACACTTCAGGCAGTCAGCGGTGCCGGATTCACCGGCCTTTCATATATGTCCATAGATGATAATATAATACCGTATATACATGGGGAGGAGGAAAAAATACCTGCAGAAATATCAAAAATGTTTGGCTTTGTAAGCAATAATAAAATAATAAACAGGGAACTTAACATGTATGTAACATCTGTTAGGGTGCCTGTTAAGGTTGGGCATATGGGCATAATGAATATTGAATTTAACGATGATATTGATATTGAAAACTTTAAAAATTCATTAAGGAATTTCACACCACTAAAAAAATTTAAAAATCTTTACACTGCACCCAAAAACCCTGTTATTATACATGATGAGGAAAACAGGCCGCAGCATAAGATGGATCTAAGCAATGGTATGGAAATACATGTTGGCAGGCTGGAATATAAAAATAAAAACCTGCGCATGGTAATACTCGGTGATAATCTTGTCAGGGGTGCAGCAGGTATAACGGTGCTCACACTTGAAACAATGAATGAAATGGGTGTTGCATAAAATTTAATAAAAATTTTATAAATAATTTAATAATTCTCCAAGGTTATTTATCACAGCAAAGGCATTTTCATTTAATATTTTATCATCAGAATTAATTGAAAGAAATCTATCAGTGGAGACAAGCATTGAGTAATCACCGGCAGAATCACCAACTGACAAAGTTTCCTTTTTATCTATTCCACTGGCCCTTATAATTTTATTTATAACTATATCCTTTCTGTCCGGGATTACACTAATCCTTCCGGCAGGGATTATATATCCATTATCATCAGTTAGTATTTCATTTGCATATATATAATTAATTCCATATTTTGCCCCTATTTTTTCAGCAAGCCATGAAATTCCACCGGACACTATTGCTGTTTTTACAGACATCTTCCTTAAGGATGACATTACATTGTCAAAGCAATTCCTTATTTTTATCTCATCAAGTATGTTTATTATGGTCGATTTTTTAATTTTACCAAACTTTGCCATCCACATTTTAATATCCAGCTCGAAGAACTCATCATATGAAATTTTTCCATCCATGTACATTTTATAATTCTGGGAATTGTCAACACCAAGCCTGGAATGCACATAATGCCAGCTGCTCTTCTCCCTTGTAATCACACCATCCATATCAAAAAATACCATTTTTGTTTTCATACTAATATGTCCTTGAAAACATTGATAATTTTCCATCCCTTCCGCATACTATGCATTTTCCTGATGTTTTATCATTGTAAATATTGCCAAGTGCAGCCTTTTCGGTAAGCGCCTCTATCTTATCAGAGCATTCTTTTGATCCGCACCAGTAGGCCCTAACCATATATTCATTTTTCATGTCATCAATGGATTTTGCCATGTGGATGTTATCATTAAAAAATTTTAATGAATGACTCTTAATATCATCATTTACTGTTTTAAGATAATTTTCAACATCCCTAAGGTTCTGTCTTGATATCTTAATCTTCTTCTTCTGTGTTCTAAGTGATAATGTTATCATATTTTCATTATATTCCCTGCTGCCAATCTCAATTCTTAGTGGAACGCCCTTCATTTCCCAATCATTATACTTGTATCCAGGTGTATAATCGCGTTCATCAATATCAACCCTGTAACCCATATTCTTCAGGTCATCCATTATTGTTCTGGAGTATTCAAGGATTTTATCATATATTTCACCGGGAATTGGCACTATAATTATCTGAACAGGTGCAATCCTGTATGGAAGTATTAAACCCTTATCGTCACCGTGAATTCCAATAACTGCTGCAAGCAATCTTTCACTAAGTCCGAACGTTGTCTGTGAAACATATTTAAGATCGCCATTCTCATCAAGATATTTAATATTGTAATTTCTGGCAAAGTTTTCGCCATACTCGTGAATTGTGCCAACCTGCAAGGACCTGTATCCCGGCATTGGCGTATCAAAGGCTATTGAATATTTTGCACCGGGAAATTTATCCCATTCAGGCCTTACATCCAGTGAATATTCAAGGCATAGTTCTGATGCAATTTTTTTCCATATATCAAGATATTCATTCATCTGTTTTTCAGCATCATTATAATCTTTATGCGCGGTATGTGCCTCATAAAAATGTATTTCCCTGACACGTATAAATGCCCTTGTGTGCTTTGTTTCATACCTGTAAACACTAACTATCTGATAAATTTTAAATGGCAAATCAGTATGTGACCTTATCCATAAAGGAAACATTGTATACATTGCGGATTCACTGGTTGGTCTCAGGGCCAGATCCACATCAAGTGTGTCCTTACCACCCTTTGTAACCCAGTAAATTTCATTTTCAAATCCCTTAACATGCTCGAATTCAACCTCAAGCTGCTTTCTGGATATAAGTACTGGAAAGCTTACCTCCTGGAATTTTTTTTCATCTGAATATTTTCTAATGATATCATCAATTAAATGCATTATTTTTAGCCCATAGGGCATCCATATATTCATTCCCTTAATTTCATACCTTTTATCGGTAAGCCCGGCGAGCTCAATAATTTCATTGTACCATTCACTGAAATTCTCTTTTTTGTTTTCCATTTTACCTGTTATAATTTATGATTATATATTGTTTTTGTGCAGTTTTAATCCTGTTATTATAAAAATGGTAAATAAAAAATATTTATGTTAATAATTTATATCAACATTCTTTGTTTCTATGCCATGCACATACCACGTTGCCGCACCTACAGCACCAAGACCCCAGAGGAATACATTCAGGAGTATAAACTGTGAAAGGCTGAAGGAACTTGTGGCATAAACAAGAATTGGATAAACAATCATTGGGCCAAGCCTTACCGTGCCTATAAAGGTTCCGCGCATTTTTGTTGGAAATAATTCAGGTTCAAGGGTGGTTCTGGAAGCCCATCCAAACTCGCTCATCATCATATTTATGAACAGTAACGGAAAGAATACATATAAATTCCTAAGATATGGCACAAGGATGTATATTAAAACTGTGCTTGCAAAGCCAATAGAATATGAGTAAAGTGTAAAAAATTTCCTTCCAGATGAAATCAGTGGTGCTGCTATAAATCCGGCTGCAGAGGCACCAACAAGTGCAACAAAAATAATCATGTTATCGGTGTATGCCCCCGGGAATTCATATGGGCCAATAATATACGCCATAAGTCCAAATGTGGTATATTGGGATATTGCAATGGATAATAGAACAAAAAAGCTTAACCTGTAGGATGGTTTTTTCTGTTTTATCCCTTCAGTATCTATATAAAGCTCCGATTTCTGCATTTCGGATTCCCTTTCCATGCCACGGGATTCAAGCCATTTATATGATTCTGGAAGCCTTATTCTTGCGAAAACCATTATTATTATTAAGACTGCTGCGGAGCTTAATAAAATAATCCTGTCATATAAAGTATTTGAGGTTATCAGGAACATACCCGCAATTAATGCGCTTCCAATATTGTCAAAATCAGCTATTATTGTAAGCCATTTGGCACGTTGTGATACAGGGGAATCCTCAGATATAAGGGATAATGAAGGTATTTCCTCACCACCAACTCCAAACTCGGCTATCATTAAACCTATGGCAAGTGGAATAAATGTATAGCTTAATGAAATTATTACTATTCCAGCACTGTATAGTACCATTGTTATTATGAATATTTTTTTCCTTCCAAGTATGTCCGACAGAATCCCCATTAAGAAGTTGCCGAATGGAACAAATATTGGCCCAATCAAAAGCACGAATACCTTAAGCGATTTTGGAAGAACACCAATGATTGACCCTGAGGCTGCCAGTGGTCCTAATGTGCCGACAATCCCCCAAAATGTTAACCCAGACGAGCTGGAAAGAAGCATGTATTTCTGCTTCTGGGTTAACATAAATTCCACCATTTTTTAAAATACACAACCATAGCCATCTCCCTCCGCCGGTTCTGACCGGATCAGGTTCCACGGGTCGATCCCAATCCTCTCAGCCAATTTAATGGCTCCCCGGTAAAAAATAAATATATATATAATATATAAATGTTTCCAATATTAATTAATTATGCCATACCCCTTAATTCAGGGATTTTAAAATTGTAATTATTTTTTATTGAAAAATTCATTAATTTTTTTTCTTGTCTCTCCAGACGAAAATAGGAGGCCAAATAATGATGCCTCGTAATCCATGTCAATGTTAATTGAATTCATAAATGATTTATTTACAGCCCTTTTTGCAAATATAACAGTTTCTATAGGTTTTTTGGCAATCATGCTGGCAATCCTTAACGCCTCATTGTGTGCATCATCTGATATAATGTCAACAAGGCCAAAATTATAAGCTGTCTGTGCATCTATTTTCTCTCCGGTCAGTATCATGTAAAGTGCCCGGTTTCTGCCTATGACATGGGGAAGTATTACATTGCCACCGGCACCTGCGTTTACACCGATGTTTATTTCAGGCTGGCCCAGCTGGGCATTTTTACTGCACACCCTTATATCAGTGGATAATGAAAGTTCAAGGCCGCCACCAAGCACATAGCCATTTAAAACAGATATAACAGGAACATTATAATCTCTAAAATAAAATGCAAGTTCGTTTAATTTTCTATGGAAGGAATATGCATCAATTGGGTTTAAATCCCTGAACTGTTTTATATCTGCACCAGCTGAAAAATTCCTTTTACCCTCAATTATAACACACCTTGCGGTATCCTTTACCTCCTCCATGGCATTTTTTATATCATTGACCATGTCCAAGGTAAGGGTATTAAGCTTTTCCTCACGTTTAAAATAAATTATGGAAACATCGCCTGATACCAAATCTATGTTGTTATACATGAATATTTATAGCAAGAGTTACTTATATATTTTTTTATCAGGTCAATAAAAATGCATATTAACCAGATATTAATAATCGCATGTGGATTGCAGTAAAACGGCTATTGTATGTGCATCAATAAGCGGTATTAGGGTTGCAGATATAATTAATAATCACATGCATGCTAACGTTTATGTTCCATGCAGGTTAAAATATCCTGGGGATTTTCATTGTTATGATGATATTAAAAAGGAAATAAAATCCATATTCAATAATTATGATTGCATTATTATGGTTATGGCACTTGGTGCTGCCATAAGAATTATTGCGCCATTTTTAAGGAGTAAGTTTAACGATCCAAGAATCATATCTGTGGATGATAATGGAAAATTTTCAATCAGCATGATATCCGGACATCGCGGCGCAAATGACCTTGCATTATATGTTTCCGGCCTGCTTGGAGGTGAGGCAGTAATTACAACAGCATCAGAGATTTCCGGTGTAATGTCTCCGGAGGTTATTGCATATAAATACGGAATGAAAATAATGAATAAATCAAGAATTAAATATGTAACCTCTGAAATAATAAATAATGGCGGTTTTAGGCTAATAAACAGAACAGGCATCCATATAAACATTTCTGGGTCTGGGGGGAAAAATTACGGGATTATAATCACATATATTAAGGAGAAAAGCACAAATTTTGTCGTTATGGTTCCAAAAGTTCTTGTAATAGGAATAGGCTTCTCAACGTATGCAAATTTTAATTCACTTAAGGACCATATTAAATTTGTTTTTAAGCAAAAAGGATTTTATATTTCATCGGTTTATGCCATTGCAACAATAGATATAAAGTCAGATAACGATGATATTAAAAAAATTGCAAAATGGCTTAATGCCAGAATTTTCTTCTTTGATAATAATACATTAAATAAATATTCTTCCTACAGGTCTGAAACAGTTTATAAGTATACCGGTGCCTATTCTGTTGCCAATGCCGCCGCAAGGGCGGCATCAAATAATGGCAATGAGATTATACGTGCAGAAAAGTTTAAGGATGCTGTAATATCGGTGTTTGAATATGAAAATAAATAGCATTATTGTGGCTGCACCATCCAGTGGGTCTGGTAAAACAACCGTTTCAATGGGATTAATATACGCACTTAAAAAACTGGGATACAGCGTAAAGGCATTTAAAATTGGCCCGGATTATATTGATTCCGGATACCAGTCATTTGTTTCAGGAAATCCATCAGATAATCTGGATTCATGGATGGGATCAAGATCCATTGTAAGGGACATTTTTTTCAGGAAATCACAGGGTTATGATATTTCCATAATAGAGGGCGTCATGGGGCTCTATGATGGCAAGGATTATAATTCAATACGTGGCAGCACAGCCGAAATAGCTTCAATACTAAAAATTCCTGTTATTATTGTTATAGATATATCATCAATGGCCAGAACTGCAGCGTCAATCATAAACGGACTTAAATCCCAGGCCAGGGGTTTCAGGATAGCCGGGGTAATCTTAAACAGGGCGGGAAGTGATTATCACTGCTTAATTGTTAAAAAGGCAATAGAGTCATTATCAAATGTAAAGGTTCTTGGATGTATTAAAAAAAATAATGATTTAAGTTTAAGTTCAAGGCATCTGGGGCTTATTCCATATATAGAGGGTTACAGGAATAAGGATTATCTGGAATCACTTGGCAATGAAATTATAAAATCTGTGGATTTAAATTCTGTTCTTTCAATATCTAAAAAATCTCATTCAGGTAATTATAATGTAAAAGAAAGAAAGAACAGAAATATTAAAGTCTCCATAGGCGTGGCATATGACCGCGCGTTTAATTTTTATTATGATGAAAATCTAAAACTGCTTGAGCATTATGGTGCAGAAATAAAATATTTTAGCCCCATGGAGTCAGAAAATATCCCAGACGTGGATGGTATTTACATAGGCGGCGGATTCCCTGAGGTTTATGCCAGCGATCTGGAAAAAAATAAAACTGTATTAAAGGAAATTAAAAAGCTTGGTAATGATGGCATGCCAATTTTTGCAGAATGTGGAGGCTACATGTATTTATCAAAGTCAATAGAATATAATAATCAGAGGCATTTCATGGCCGGCATAATAGACTCTGATATTTATATGGATAAACTTGTTCTTGGATACCGCACTGTTGAATCATTATCGGACAACATACTCTTTAAAAAGGGTTATAAAATACGGGGTCATGAATTCCACTATTCAAAAATAAAATACAATGTGGAAAATAATTATGCCTATAATACCAGTTCAGGTCCGGATGGCTTTTATACCGAAAATATTCTGGCAGGATATTCACACCTTTACTTCCCGTCAAATAAAAAAATTCCTGAAAGATTTGTATCATCGTGCCATAAATATCATAAAAGGTAATAAGATCAGGACATTACCTGATCTATTGTAAGCATGTTAATTTGAACGTCCGTATTTAATTCTTTAAGCAGATTCCCTGTAAGTATGCCCACAACAGTATCTGATGCGTCAAGAAACCCCTTTTCCCGAAGTTTTTTAACACCTGCAAGTGATGTTGCCGATGCTGATTCGCAGCCAATACCCGCACGGTCTATAATTTTCTTTGCCTCAAGTATTTCAGCATCGCTTACCCTTTCAACAATGCCATGTGAGAATTCTATGGACCTTTTTGCCTTAATATAATTCACCGGATTTCCTATTTTTATGGCACTTGCAACCGTTTCCGCCCTTACGGGGTGAAGTGTTTCCTCATGGTTGTTTATGTAATTGTAGAACGGGCTTGCCCCCTCGGCCTGCACCGCTATAAGCCTTGGAACATAATCTATCATATCCATTTCCCTCATTTCTATGAGTGCCTTCCCAAATGCTGATGTGTTCCCAAGATTTCCTGCAGGAAATGATATAAAATCAGGCCTCATTTTTTCCATTATTTCATATATGATTGTCTTCTGGCCCTCAATTCTCCATGGATTAAGGGAGTTCAAAACATAAAAATCAGATCTTTTTTTTAGTGTTTCCCGGAGGTTGGACATGGCAGTATCAAAATCACCATCTATGTTTACTATGTTTGCACCATAAGAATATGCCTGAAGCAGTTTATTTTTTGATATCTTTTTGCTTGGTATAAACACATAGCTGTCTATTCCGGCATATGCGCTGTAGCTTGCTGCAGATGCGGATGTATTGCCTGTTGAGGCGCATAATGTTTTTTTAAAGCCCTGCCTTATTGCCTCAGAAACTGCAACTGTCATACCACGGTCCTTAAATGAACCTGTTGGATTTTCACCCTCATGTTTCATATAAATATTTTTAATTCCCGAGTATTCGGATAATTTCAGATGGTGATAGATATTTGTATCGCCCTCCATTTTTGTAATAATTTGATTGTTATTAAGCCCGGGGTGAACAATTTCTTTATATTTCCAGACACCTTTCATGGACGTTATTTTAAAATTTGTAATATCTCTCTGGATAACATCTAGAATATTACCACATTTATCACAAATATAGCTATTTCTATCAATTTGATACTCACTGCCGCAAACAGGGCATTTTAATATAGAATATGGCATCTAAGGGTTAATATTTATAAATATAAAATAGTTTTGCATTGCTATTAATATTATCTATTTAAATGCTTAAAATATTCAAATTTAAACGGGCCAGAATACCCTTGCAAGCTCAACTATAACTGCCATGGCAATTGCTATGTATATTATAAGCTTTGGATCAAGAGCTGGACCCTTAATCTCCTCCTCATTAAAGTAACGTATTAAACCTGCCCCAGACTGAAAATTTTCATTCTGGTTATCCTTAGCCATAGTTTTATAAGTAATTGATGGGATTTAAATTTTTCTAATTTAATTTTTAGTGTTTCAAAAATTCCTTGAAATTACCTCGGGTGGACCTGCAACTTTTAGAAACACGGGGTTTGCATTAAAGTTTTTCGCCTCATCAGCCACCTTATTCATATTTTTCTTTTCAACAGCCACAAATACATTGGTACCACCGGTTACTATATATGCGTTCCAGAAGTTATTCTTCAGCTCCTTTACACGTTCAATGAAATTTTTCATTTCTCCTGTTATAATATGGACACCAACATCGTTTAAAAGTCTGTGGTAATCATTAGTATCATTCTCTGCCAGTTCAAAGATCTTTTTTATATCCCTTTCCTGAGCCAATTTCTCAAGTTCCTTTGCCTTTTTTTCAGAATTTTTTACCCTCTCCGGGTATTCTGGATGTTTAATTATATTTTTATGTATAACATCCGACGGTTGCCTATTATCACTGAAGTGGCATCCCACAATAACATAATCATCAAATGCATCTGCATCCAGAATATGGTCTGTGAGTGATTCCTTTCCATTTGCATGATTAATTGTTAGTCCTCCATATAGGCTTCTGCCTGCACTTTCTGATATTTTTTGCAGATCATTTTCGAATGTAAATATGTTTATATTGTATTCAAAAATGGATTCTATGCATATACCTATGGCCGCAGCGCCGGCATCCGAACTCCCACTCAGAACATTAACATTCTCTGATATAAATGATATATTCATATCATCATCCTCACCGGCACGCATTAAAATCTCATGTTTGTACTTATCTATTACCCTAAATGGTGATCTTTCAGAATTCACATCAATATCCTTGCCATTTACGATTCCCTTTTTATTTTTTGATATATATAAATCAGTTTTAACATATATTTCATTATTTAGTCCGGTATAGGCTATTCCGGCTGTAGTATGCAATGGCAGTCTGTTTATTTCATCTGAAACGCCACCCAGAAGTATTATGCCTATTGTTGGATATGCCCTTGCCTCAACATATTTTGTATCCATGCGACCTAATTGTCTTCAAATTTAAAGTATTTTCGTAATATATTTTTAAATTTTATTTAAATCAGTTCTTTGTTGAAATTATTACTGATATTATGATTAATGCAAAGCCAATGTACTGAACAGGTTTTAAAAAAATATCTAAAAACGCTGATGATGTAATGGCGGCCATAAATGGCTCCATCGTCGCAGCGATGGATGTTTTTGTGGAGCTTATTTTTTCTCTGGATGAAATTACCAGCCAGAAAGAAAGTGCAGTGCCAATAATCCCAATAAAGAGAATAAGTGAAATAACACCAATAAATTCCGCTTTTATATACGAATCGAACAAATACATTTTATTTAATGAAAATGGAAGCGTCACTATTCCACCAATTAAAAGTGCATAGCCTATTGATGAGCTGCTACCATTTTTTGAGATTACATTACCGGACATTATTATGTATGCTGCAGCAGTTACAGCTGAGATCATTCCAAAAATAATACCGTAAATATTAATTAAAATATTTTTATCGCTAAATGGAAAACCAGAAATAAGTTCAATTAAACCAAATATTGCAAAGGCCGTCGAAATAATTATATATCTATCAACCCGAATAATTTTTTTAAAAATTTCATAAATGAAAATAATTGGCAGAAAAAGGTACTGTATAAGCGTTGCTGTTGCTGCATTTGTATATTTTATTGTTTCAATATATGAAATCTGTACGGGCATAAGACCGGCGAAGGTAAATACCAGAAAATTTTTTACATCCTTCCTTGGTATCCCTGCCCTGAATATTATTATAATAAAAATGCCACCTATTAACATGCGTAGCGATGACAATAATATGGCGCTGAAATGGTACCTTATGAATAATGCAGATGAGGCCGTGCCCGAGAATCCCCAGAAAGAGGATCCAACCAATGCGTAAAGAAACCATTTCCCAGTTTTGCTGGACATACCGGTCAATTTCAACAATATATAAAAACTATTATTATGTCCATGTTCATTATTTTTTTAATATTTACAGAAATTATTATAATTTTTAAAACAAATATTTATATAAAGATATAAGTTTTATATTTATGGGAAAACTTTTGGGCTTAATCGCCGGTGGTATCGGTGTGGTCATGCTTTCATATTATATGGTATCACCGCTTTACTCACCACTGATAAACCTTCTGGGTCCATATCTTGGATATGGTCTCCCACTATTATTGGGCATCATTGGTCTCCTCGCAGGAAATCCCATACATTATTATGCAATAATGATAAGCTGGATTATAATAGGCATTATTGTTGGAATCAGCACAAGAAAAGGGCTCAGGGCCATGGGCACATCCATTTTATTGTATTCTTTAACATTTTCCTTTATGATCCTTGTGCTTATATCAGTTCTTGACATAACATCATATACCTCTGCAATTCCTGATATAACAGGCAGGGTGGAGAGAATATTATCCATATTACCAAATATGATTCCATACAATGTTAATTTAATAGATATAAAGAATGAACCCCTAATTTCAACAATTTACAGCATAATTATTGCAGCAATAGGAAAAAATAATGCTGTGGCT
This sequence comes from Acidiplasma sp., assembly GCF_038728925.1. Lineage (NCBI taxonomy): Archaea > Methanobacteriati > Thermoplasmatota > Thermoplasmata > Thermoplasmatales > Ferroplasmaceae > Acidiplasma > Acidiplasma sp. The sequence continues at coordinate 933 of NZ_JAVYSZ010000011.1, read as the reverse complement.
TTAAATCCAGAAACAAGCATTTATGGTTCCTCAGGCATTTTTAACTACTCACTTGTATATCCTATTATAATTAATATTATAGAGAACCTGGCAATTGTTATTCTGGTTTCAGGTGTTATCGCCTCACTGTTTAAAAAAAGGCATAAAGGGATGGCCAGGGCTGAGGCCATAATTGTGGTAATTATAACATTAATTGTTATCTCATCATTTTTTGTAATTCCTGCCGGTATAAACCATGCAAATACAGAGGCAAATTCGGCTAATAATCTAAATAATGTGGGTATTCAGGCATCTATTAACATTATTACAGAGAATGGATCATTAATAAACACGGTGATTCTTGCCCAGAACAGTACTAATATTAATTCAAATATTATTCTTGCAGCATCCATATTAAGCAATAATCTTACATACATCTCAAATTCTATAGTACATCTGCCAATATCAGGGAACCTTAAAAAATTATTATCAATGGTACCATCAGGGCTTTTTGTTGTTGTTTCCAAAAATAATTATACTTTAGGCTCTGATGGAACCTCAGGGATCCTAAAAAACTCTGGAATTATCAATCCGCAGTTACTGCTTGCATACAATTATTCAAAATATAAATTATATGTTTATGGTCAGGATATCAATGAATCAAAATATATTAAAAATGTTATTAATAACTACAATTCTAATTTATCAATGTATAATATAATAAAAAAATATGATTCAGAAAATTTCAGGTCATCAGCCTTGATATATGGTTATGGCAATTATTCCCTACTTTTGGGTGGGAATAAAACCAGTGATAATGAAAGGTTTTTGGCCGGACTATTTGAAAATCCCAGTGTATTCCATTCCTCCGGTAAATATCATAAAATAAATATGTCAGATATAATTGGTTATAATTCCACAATTAATTTTAATGGGACTGTATCTGCCATTGGT